>JAKAVH010000037.1 GCA_021827545.1 Thermoplasmata archaeon | reverse complement strand
TGACGGTCGTCAGGAGCGCCCGTTGGAGGTTGTCGAAGCCGAGGATCTGGCGGTTCCGCTCGAAGAACTCCGCGACCGAGATCTCGCGCTGCCGGGCGGCGAGCTGCTGCGCGACGCTCGGGGGGGGCGGCACCACGGACCCGGGCTGGCACCCACCTCTATAACAGGCACGTTGGAATCGAACGATGGCCCGTCAGAGCGAGGCGGGCGGGACGACCCCCGGACGGCTCGCGACGTCCCGCAGGACCGGGCGGAACGGCCGCCAGCGGACCGATTCCCCGGGGTCGATCTCGACCGCGCTCACGGTCTCCTCGGGCCCGAGCTCGGGGACGGCGACCGGCGCGGTCGAGAGCGCCTCGCCCCGGGCGTCCCACGCCCCCGACCCCCCGCCGAAGACGACGCCGTCCTCGACGCCGACGCGGTTCACGTAGACGACGGGGACCGCGTTCTCGATCGCCCGGGCGGGCAGAAGGCGTTCGAAGAGCCGCCGGCTCGTGACGGGCGAGGCGGAGAGGACGACCAGGAGCTCGGCCCCGGCGAGCGCGAGCTGGCGGGAGACCTCGGGGAAGAACGTGTCGTAGCAGACCTCGAGGCCGAGCGAGTGCGAGCCGACCGTCACGGGCCGGCTCGAGTCGGTCGCCGTAAAGAGGACCCCCTCCTCGAACGGCCCGAACGTCGGGAGGTAGCGCTTGACCTGGACGAACATCTCCTCGGTCGGGAGGAAGGCGAGGGCGGCGTTGTGGATCTCCCCCTTGCGCTCGGTCGACGCGAGCGGCGCGCCGACGAATACCGTCGTCCCGGTCTCGCGGGAGAGCGCCCGGAGCGCCTCGGTCGTCCGATCCCCGTCCGCGAGCGCGAGCCGGTGGAACCGGTCGCCGATGCGGTACCCCGAGAGGTAGAGTTCGGGGAAGACCGCCACGTCGGCCCGGGCCGCCCGGACGACCTCCTCGACCCGCGCGACGTTCCGTCCGAGGTCGCCCGGGACCGGCGCGAGCTGGGCGAGAGCGAGCCGCATCAGTAGAAGTACCGACGCACGGAGATCAGATAGACGAACAGGACGACCAGCGCGAGGAACAGGATCGTGATCGAGTCGGTGAAGAACAGGTACGCCGCCGTCCCGAAGACGAGGACGATCGTCGTCCAGAGCGCCCACGTCTCCTGGTGCCAGAGCGACGTCGCGATACCGAGGAGCGCGGAGCCGAGCACGACCAGGATCACGGCGCCGAAGAGGTCGATCGACGTGAAGATCTCGAGCGACGGGGGGACGAAGTTGGTCACGTACTGGGCGAGCAGGAAGAGGAGGCCCGCGAGGACCATCACGACCGCGAACCCGGCGGTCAGCACCGACACGATCGCGACGCCGATCGGGAGCCGGGGGGCGACGGGGGTCGGCTCCCAGCGCGGCGGGAGATGGTCGAACGCCACCGGCGCGGGCGCCGACGCGCCTCCCGTGGGGCCTCGGGCGGTCTCGGTCGCGCTCATCGCAAGGGCTCCGGAGGGCGTCGACCCGCGGAGGGGAAGATGTAGCTTTCGTTCGAGGCGCGGCTAGAACCGGCGCTCGGCGGCGCCGTGCGCGAGGCGCTCGAGGAGGTTACGGTACGGCCCCTCGGGCAGGCTACCGAGGGAGCGGACCGCCCGGTCGGTCCAGGCGGCGGCTTCGCGGGCAACGACCTCGTCCGTGCGGACAAGGTCGGCGAGCTCCTTGAGCCGGAGGAGGTGCTTCGTGCGCTTGCGACGCAGCTGGAAGAGCTCCTCGAACTCGGCCTGGCGTCCCGGGTCGAGCCGGCGGTACGCCTCGAGCGAGACCAGCGTCGGGTTCCCTTCCCGGAAGTCGGTGAAGAGCGGCTTGCCCAACAGGTCGGGGTCCCCGTAGACATCGAGCAGGTCGTCGCGGATCTGGAACGCGATCCCGAGGGCCCGGCCGTACGTCTCGAGCGCCGTCAGGACCGGCAGGGTGACCTCCGCGATCTCGGCGACCGAGGCGAGCGCCGCGGCGATGATCGCGGCGGTCTTCCGCTCGACAATGCGGTAGTAGTGCTCCTGGGCGGTCGAGAGGTCGTACCGGGAGGCTTCCTGGAGGACCTCCCCCTCGACCAGGTCGGCGCAGGCCTCGCCGCAGCGCAGGATGATCGACTTCGGGTACTCGGCCGCGAGCTCGAACGCCCGGACGAACAGGTAGTCGCCCGCCACGATCGCGAGCGGCGTCCCGAAAGCCCGGGGCATCGAAGGCCGGCCCCGGCGGGTCTCGGCATGGTCGATGACGTCGTCGTGGACGAGCGTCGCGGTGTGGATCAGCTGGAACGCGGCGGCGAGCGAATGGATCGGCGCCGTCGATTCGGCTCCGAGCGCGCGGTGGGCGGCGGACATGAGAAGGGGACGGACACGCTTTCCGCCCGTCGAGCAGGCGTAGCGGGCCGCCTCGGTGAGCTTGGCGTACGTCGACCCGAGGACCTGTTCGAGCCTCCAGTCGATGTCGGAGACGTCCCGCACGAGCGCGGGCAGGAGGCCCGCCAGCTCGACCGCCGTCGCCGGGCCGAACGTCTGGCTGACGAGCGACTCGAGCGTCGGCTCGACGGCCCGGTCCGGCGGCGGGCTCGTCACGAGTTTCTCCCGAGGCGCCCGGGCCAACGCAGCCGCATCATCTCGTCCAGACCCGAGCTCCCGATATAGCGCATACCCAGGGCGAGCAAGAAATCAACCCCCGAGAACCGCGCCGCGAACCGCTCGATGCGGGCGGCCCGCTCGAGGGGCCCGAAGAGGGCCCGGCGCCAGGCGACGTCGTAGTCGGTGAGCGGGGCCCCGTCCCGGACGTGGAGGCCGGCGTGACGGCCGGCGAGCCACCCGCTGAGCATCGCCGTCGGGATCCCCCCGCCGTTCGTCGCCATCACGAGGTTCGCCGCGTCGCCGGCGAGGAGGGCCCGACCGAAGACGAGGCGGTCGGGGGGCGGTCCGATCGGGACCCACCAGCGCGTGCGGTCGCGCACGGCGCCGAGGTGTTCGGCCGCGACGAACCGGTCGAGCATTCGGTCGAGGCTCCCGTGCTTCGGGAGGTGCCCCACCCCGAGGCCGACGTTCGCGTCGTGCGCCCTCGGGAACGCCCACGCGTAGCCGCCGGGCGCCGACCGACCGAAGTAGAGGTCGATCTCGTCGCCGAGCGGCCGGTCGGCGGTCGCCGTGATCATGCGGAAGAGCTCGCGGCGGGGGACGAACCCGACCGACCGGCCGACCGTCGAGATCGGGCCGTCCGCCCCCACGATGACGGACGCCGAGACCGTCGAGCCGTCCGCGCATCGGACTTGGTCGTCCCGGACCCCGGTCACCCCGAGGGGGTAGCGCAGCTCGGCGCCCGCACCTTCCGCCCGGACGGCGAGCGCCTTGTCGAACGCGCGACGGGAGACCGTCAGCCCGCGGAGCGGGAAGCAAAAGCGATGGCCGTACGGCGAGACGCACGCCATCGTGCGGGTCGTCCGCTGGACGGTGGTCGGAGGGACGTCGAACGCGGTCGCGATGAGCTCGGGGGCGTCGAACAGGTCCGCGAGCTCCTCGGGCGCCGGCACGAACTCCCCACACTGCACGGGATGGCCGAGCTCCCGTCGGTGGTCGAGCAGGAGCGTGCGGGCGCCGTGCTCGGCCGCCGCCCGCGCCGCGAGCGACCCCGCGGGCCCGGCGCCGACGACCACGACGTCGTATCGGTCCATTCCCTCACGCTCCGCTGCTCACGAAATGCTGGGCGGCGAGCTGGATGGCGCCCAGAACCGGTTGCGGGTAGAGCCCGACGAGGACGATCAGCACGGCGGAGAGGCCGATCGCGACCGCGCGGCCGTAGCCAAGCCCGCCGGCGGGAAGGATCGGGGGCTCGGAGGCGCCCTCGACCGCGCCGCGGACGGTAGGGGCGGCCGGTGCGGGGTCGAAGAACATCACCTTGAGAACGCGGGCGTAGTAGAAGACGCTGAGCGCGCTGTTCAGCAAGCCGGCGACCGCGAGCCAGACGAAGAAACCCTGGGCTTGGACGGCGGCGCTGAACAGGACGAACTTCGACACGAACCCTATCGTCAGCGGGACGCCCGCGAGCGACAGCAGCATCAGGGCGAACGCGACGGACAGGAGCGGCCGGCGCGTCCCGAGGCCCCGGTAGTCGTCGACGAGGGGCCCGATCCCGAGCGCCGCGACGCCCCCCACCACGAGGAACGCGGCGCCCTTCATGAAGACGTGGGCGAAGATCTGGAGCGTCGCGCCGGCGATCGCCGGCGCCGTGCCGACGGTGATGCCGATGAGCATGTAGCCGGCCTGGCTGATCGACGAGTAGGCGAGCATCCGCTTCATCTCCTTCTGGAGGAGCGCGAGGACGTTCCCCACCGTCATGTTGAGGACCGCGAGAACGCCGAGCGTGAGCTGGAAGACCGGGCCGAGCCCGACCGAGGCGCCCGTAAACGGCGAGCCGCCCCCCACCGACCGCACGAAGAGGATCGGGGCCAGGAAGACGAGGAAGAACGCGAAGAGGCCGACCTTCTTCGACCCGCCCGCGAGGAAGGCGGTGACGTCCGACGGCGCGCCGTCGTAGACGTCGACCGCCCACGCGTGGAACGGGACGAGGGTCGCCTTGAACGCGAGCCCCGCGATCAGGAACCCGTAGCCGAGCAGGACCAGGACGGGGAAGCCGACAGGACCGGCCGCGAGCCGTATCGCGTAGAGGTTCGTCGTGCCGTAGGCGCCGTAGAGCAGGGAGGCCCCGAAGAACGAGAGCGTCGTCGAGAGGGCGCCGATGATGTAGAACTTCATCGCCGCCTCGAGCGAGCGAGGGTCGCGGCGCGTGTAGGCGACCAAGAGGTAGGTCGAGATGCTCGTGAGCTCGATCGCGAGGAGCAGGAAGATGAGGTCGGCTGCGACCGTGACGAGGAGCATCCCGAGCGTGGCGAGGAGGAGGAGGCCGAAGAAGATCGGCGCGCCGCGCTCGTCGGACGGGCGGCTCACGGAGGCGAGGCTGACGAGCAGGGTCGCGATCAGGAAGACGCCCTGGAAGACGAGACCGAGCGACGTGAACGCGAAGAGGGCGGTCGGCGAGCCGGCCGCGTCGATGCGGGCCGCCGGCAACGTGGCGAGGGACGCGAGCGGTGCGAAGCGGAGGTCGGCGACGACAAGGAGGAGCGCGACGGCGGACCCGGCGACCGCGAGCGTCCCGACGATCTCGGTCCGGCGCACGTGCAGCACGTCGAGGAGGAAGATCAGCAGCGTCGCCGCGAGCAGGACGACCTCGGGGAGGAACGGCAGGACGAACGCGACGACGTCCATCGTCTCACGTCCCCGGGAAGCCCTTCACGGGCGAGCTCACGATCACGTCCACGAGGAGCGCCGGCAAGATGCCGAAGACGATCGTCGCCGCGACGAGGATCCCCATCCCGACGCCTTCGTGCCAGGGGAGGTCGCGGGCGTCGCCCGGTACTCCCTTCTCGGGACCGAAGAGCATCCGCTGCATCATCCACAGGTAGAACGCCGCCGTGACGACCAGGATCGCGAGCGGAACGAAGACCCAGTAGCCGAGACCGTTGTAGGTGGCGAGCAGGGCCGTGAACTCCGCCGGGAAGCTGATCAGGGCCGGCAGGCCGAGCGAGGCGAGCGACCCGACCATGATCATCGTCGAGAGCGCGGGGGTCCGGGGCGTGATCCCGCCGAGGTTCGGGATGTCGCGGGTGCCGAACGTGTGGTGGACGCTCCCCGCCGACATGAACAAAAGTCCGCTCACGATCCCGTGGGCGAACATGAGGAGCACGGCGGCGAGCAGACCGAGCGACGAACCGAGGGCGATCGCCAGGAGGACGATGCCCATGTGGTTGATCGACGAGTAGGCGACCAGCCGCTTCAGGTCGCGCTGGGAGAGCGAGAGGACCGACCCCCAGACGATCGAGAGGAACGCGACCGCAAAGAGGATCGGCTGGTCGGTGTGCAGGCCGCTCGGGAGGACCTCGACGGCCCAGCGGATGAGTCCGTAGCCGCCGAGCTTGAGCAGGAGGCCCGCGAGCAGCACCGAAGCGCCCGTCGGCGCCTCGACGTGCGCGTCCGGCAACCAGGTGTGGAACGGAACGATCGGGAACTTGACGCCGAACCCGAAGAAGAGCGCGAGGAACAGGAACGCCTGCACGACCCCCGTGAGGCCGCGGGCGGCGGCGTCGACGGCCGAGAAGTCGAACGACGTGGCGCCCGAGTAGAAGACGAGCGCGAGCAGGCCGACCAGCATCACGATCGACGCGACGTGCGTGTAGACGAAGAACTTCAGCGCCGCGTAGCGTCGTCGCGGGCCGCCCCAGAAGCCGATGAGGAAGAACATCGGCACAAGAACCGCCTCCCAGAAGAGGAAGAACAGGAGGATGTCGAGCGCGACGAAGACCCCGAAGCAGCCGAGGCAGGTGAGCAACACGAGGCCGAAGTACGCCGAAGGCCGCCGCGCTTCGCCCCAGGAGTAGATCACCGTCGCGACCTGGAGGATCGCGGTCAGGAGGATGAGGACGAGCGAGATCCCGTCGACCCCGACCGTGTAGTTGATCTGGAGCCACGAGAGGTGGATCCAGGCGTACGACTCGCCCTCGGCGAAACCCGGGATCCCCGCGCCGGTGTAGCCCGGCCAGCCCGGGTAGCGCACGAACAGGACCGCGACCTCGGCGAGGAAGGCGAGCGAGGTCGCGAGCGCCGTCCATCGGGCCCTCGTGCCGGAGAGGAACGTCGCGACGGTGCCCGCCAGCAGGGTCGCGAGGACGATCGAGATCAGCGGCAGCATCGACCTACTTCCCTCCGACCGTGGCGATGAGGTACGGCGCGACCAGGAGCAGGAGGACGAACACCGCGAGCAGTCCCGCGACGACGTACGCCGCGTAGTCGGAGACGAGCCCCGACTGGATCCGCCGAAGGCGCTCGCTCAGCCCGGCGAAGATCCGCTCGAAACCATGAACGGTCCCGTCGATCACGAACTGGTCGACGAAGTCGGCCGCCCGGGCGACCGTGTAGACGGCCCGGGTCCCGATCCAGTCGTAGCCGATCTTGAAGTAGTAGCGGTTGAGGAGGAGCGTGCGGACCGGGGCCACCGCGCTCGTCGGGGCGAGGACGAAGATGCGCCCGTTCCCCCAGAGGCGCCACGCGAGCGCGATGCCGCTCGCCGCGAGGATCACGCTCGCGGCCGAGAGGAGAAGATCGCTCGTCCCGAAGACGGGCGGGATCCCGGTGACGCCCGCGCCGTTCAGAAGGAGGCTGTCGAAGTTGGGCCAGAAGATGAGGAGCCCCGAGCCGATCGCGAGGGCGGAGAGGACCACGAGCGGGACCTGCATGACCCACGGACCCTCGTGCGCGTGCGGGAGCGTGGGGTCGCGCGGGCCGTCGCCCGAGAAGGCGAGGAACCAGGCCCGGAAGATGTAGTACGCCGTCAGGAACACCGCGGCGAACGCGAGGAGGAAGAACGGCCAGTACGCGGGGTGCGTCCCGAGCTCGGAGTAGAGCGAGCCGAGGATGTCGTCCTTGCTCCAGAACCCGGCGAACGGCGGGATGCCGGCGAGCGCGAGGCCACCGATCGCGAACGCCGCGGCGGTGACGCGCATCGGCTTTCGGAGCCCGCCCATCTTGAACAGGTCCTGGGTGCCGACCGCGTGGATGACCGAGCCGGCGGCGAGGAAGAGGAGCGCCTTGAAGAACGCGTGCGTGAAGAGGTGGAAGAGCCCGACCATCGCGAACCCCGCCCCGACGGCGAGCACCATGTAGCCGAGCTGGCTGATCGTCGAGTACGCGATCACGCGTTTGATGTCGGGATGGACGACCGCCATCGTCGCCGCGAAGAACGTCGTGAACCCGCCGATCGCGACGATCACGAGCTGGTCGAGCGAGGTGAACCCGAGGAAGAGGCTCGTGACCGCGAGCAGGTAGACGCCGGCGGCGACCATCGTCGCGGCGTGGATGAGCGCCGAGACGGTCGTCGGGCCCTCCATCGCGTCCGGTAGCCAGACGTGGAGCGGGAACTGTGCGCTCTTCCCCGCCGCGCCTCCGAGGATCATGATCCCCGCGACCGTGAGCAGCGTCGAGTTGCCGCCCATCGAGGAGGCGAGGAACGGCTGGTTGCCGTTCGTGAAGACGAACCCGTTCGCGGCCCATCCGCCGAGGCCGGCGGGGCCCGCGAGCGCGTAGCGGGAGAAGTAGAGGAAGATCCCGAGCAGGAACATCACGTCCCCGACCCGCGTCACGAGGAACGCCTCTTTCGCCGCGCTCGCGGCGCTCGGCTTCTCGTAGTAGAAGCCGATCAGGAAGTAGGAGCAGACGCCGACCAGCTCCCAGAAGAGGAAGAACTCGAGCAGGTTGTTCGCGAGGACGAGCCCGCTCATCGCCGCGAGGAAGAGCGAGAGCTCGGCGTAGTACCGGGGAAGCCCCCGGTCGTGGTGCATGTACCCGATCGAGTAGAGCATCACGAGGAAGCCGACGACCGTCACGACGAGCAGCATCAGCGCCGAGATCGGGTCGACGAGCGTCCCGACGACGAGCGAGACGCCGTTCGGGAACACCCCGGGCGCGGGGCCGAGGTGGAGCCAGGTGTACTGGACGACCGTGTACCGTCCCGGGTCGAGCATCTCGCCCGCGCCGATGAGCACCCCGACGACGAGCGCCGCGCCCGAGAAGGCGACCGCGACCCACCCGCCCCACTCGAGGCGCTTCAGCCGGGTGCCGGCGAGCCCGACGATCGCGAACGCGGCGACCATGAAGAGCGGGACGAGGAACGCCCAGTCGAAGAGTCCGGTGAGTCCGCTCGTCCCCCATCCCCCCTAGAGGCGGAGTTCCGTGGCCTTCTCGACGTTGATCGTTCCCTTCACGCGGTTGAGCGCGAGCACGATCCCGAGCCCGACCGCGACCTCGGTGGCCGCGAAGCCGACCAGGACCACCGCGATCGACTGGCCGGTGAGTCCCGGCGTTCCGCCGAGGTAGGCACCGAAGTAGACGAAGTTGAGGATCGCCGCGTTCATCGCGATCTCGATCGCGAT
>JAKAVH010000016.1 GCA_021827545.1 Thermoplasmata archaeon | reverse complement strand
GATCCACGACCCGGTTCTCGGGTCGACCACCGCTCCGACCGCGTTGACCACGACCAATACGCCGACCCCACCGAACGCGCGGGTCCGCCGCGCGAAGGCGCCGAGCCCCCCGGGCATCGCGCGGGACCGGCCGAGATATTTGCCGACCGTGGCCCCCTCCCCCGCTCCGGCCCGACCGAGCGCGAAGGGACGCCGGTCGGCCCGTTCCGTCGCGGACCGGCCGAGACGGGCGTAGTTCGGGAGTCGGCCGGTCGTTAACGGAAGGTCGAACAAGGCCGCGCCGGAGATCGGGGCGATCCGGCGGGTTGACCGGAAGACGGTAGACCCGCCGCCGTCAGCGAGCACCGCTTCGCGTACTCCTCTCGCCGCGTCTAACCCATAGACGCTCCCGCCGGAGAGGAAGATCGCCCAACGCCGGCCGAAGGTCGCGTCGAGGGCCAACGAGGCGAGGTCGTACGTCGCCGAGGCTCCCCCCAGCACGCGGACCGTCGTCGGGGCGGCTCGGGAGAATCGGATAACGGTGACCCCCGAACGGCCCGCCGTCGCGTGGCCGATCGAAACGCCCGCGAGTTCGTGGAATGGAATAGGCTCGGCCGGGTCGGTCATCCGTTGTCGCGTTCCCGGAAGTCCACCGTCCCGCTTAGCCTTATGAGGGCGGCCGCGTCGCCGGGTCGGATGGAGCCGACCGTCGAAACGTCGCCGTACGACTCCCTTCTCCCCCCGGGCTTTGCGGTCGACCGCCGTCTGCCCCTCGGGCGGCACCCGATTCTGACGGCGTTCCCCGGCCTCGACCGCCTTCCGCTCGCGACGCGCCTGGAGCCGGACCCCGAGAAGCGCGAACGGTTGTTTTCGGAGACCTGCATCGACCTCGTAGCGGAGGATCTCTGGATGTATGTGGCGCCGCACGCCATCCCGCCGGGGGCGCCTCGCGATTGGCATCCGCGGGTCGTTCCCGGACTCGACTGCATCGTCGTCGGCGAACCCCACCTGAGGAAGAGCCCTCTCGTCACGCTGTACCTCGATGTGTTCCATGAGCTCTGCCATGTTCGGCAGCGCCGGGACGGGGCGAACCTATTCGATCGGCAGACGTCGTACGTCCGGCGATGGACCGAAGTCGACGCGTACCGATTTGTCGTGGAGGAAGCGAGGCAGCTCGGGATCCCGGAGGATTTCTTGGTCGACTACCTGCGCGTCGAGTGGATCAGTTCCCGGGAGCATCGAGAGCTGCTCGAGAAGCTCGGCGTCACGGCGGACAAACGGGCCCGACCGGGGCGCGCGACGGATTAAACTTATAACGGGTTCCCGAGTCCCCGCCCCACTTCTCATGTCCGTCTCGGCCTACCACCGGATGGCGATTTCGTTCCGGCAGACGCTCGGCCCCGAGGGCCAAGCCGTTCGCCACGAGCGGCTCCTCGACTGGCGTCGGGAGCACTCGGTCACCCGGCTCGACCATCCGACGCGGCTCGACCGGGCCCGGGCGATGGGGTACCGGGCGAAGGAAGGGTTCGTCGTCGCTCGCGTCCGGGTCCGCCGCGGCGGCCAGGGGAAGCGGGCGATTCGCGCCGGTCGCCGCCCCAAGCACAAGGGTATCGTCCGGATGACGCTGGCCAAGAGCCTTCGACGGATTGCGGAGGAGCGCGCCCAGAAACATTATCCAAACCTCGAGGTGCTGAACTCGTACTGGGTCGGAGAGGACGGGCAGCAGAAGTTCTACGAGGTGATCCTCGTCGATCCGTCGCACCCGGCGATTGTCGCGGACCCGAAGATCGGGTGGATTGCCGGTCCGAACCACCGGGGGCGCGTCTACCGGGGGCTCACGAGCGCCGGCCGCGAAGGCCGCGGGCTCCGGTGGCGAGGGAAGGGCGCGGAGCGCATGCGCCCGTCGCGGGCCCGGAACCGGCGCGCGGAGCGCCGCACCCAGACCAAGGTGATCCCGTAGGCGATCACCGCGGGCCGCCCGGCGCGGCGGCCGCCTAGGAGAGCCGACCCGAGAGATCCTCGCGGAGCCGCTCGGCCGTGCGACGCGCCCAACGGTAGAGCCCCTCCACGTGAACGATCTCTCCCGCGAGCGCTTGGCCAAGCCGTCGCCGCCACTCCAGGTCCGGAACCGCGGGGCCCTCCGCCAGCTGCTCGGAGAGGCGGCGAGCGAGCACCCCGCCCTTACGATCCCAATCCGTGAGGACGATCACCCGGCGGTGGCCGCGGGCGACTCCCTCGGCGAAGGCCGAAATTGACTGGCCGTCGTGCAGCACGGCGAGCGGGACGCGGAGGCCGAGTCGTTCGAGGGCGAGGCGATCCCGCTCCCCTTCTACGACGACGACCGATTCCCCGGACTCGAGGTCGTCCGCCAGCGCGAGCCAAACCTCGAGGAACGATTCGAATCGCTCTCGATGGCTCCGCTCCCCCGGCCGCATCGCCCGCTCCGAAGAGCCGCACTCCTCGGCGCGCATAACGGTCGCGCCAACGGCCCGATCGATCGGGGCTCGGCGCTCCCTCGAACCCGCGGATCGGGGCTCGGAGGTCCGGCGCAACCCTTAAGCGATGTCAGATTTTTTAACATCGATGCGCCCGTTCGCTCGCACGCTGGCCGTCATCGGCCTCGCCGCGCTGGCCATCGCCGGCGGATTCGCCGCCGGATGGTGGATCCGGGGCGGGTCGCCTGCGGCTTCGTCCGGCCCGCTCGCGTTCGCCGCAGCCGGCACGCTCGCCCCGTTCCTTCCGTCGCTCGCGGCACAGTTCGCGAACGAGACGCCGGGGGTTGCCGCCCCACTGGCCGCCCAGCTCTACGAAGGGAGCGTGGACGGCGCGATCGCCGTCCGTACTCCCGGATCGCCCTACGACGCATTTCTCGCGGCGGATTTCCGGGTGATTCCGCAGTGGCTGGAATCGAACGGAGCCGCCGGCTTCGAGCTCGTCTTCGCCTCCGACCCGCTCGTTCTTGCGTACAACAATCAGTCGGGGAGTCCCTTGCAGGGGCTCAACAGCACGAATTGGCCGACACGGCTCGAGCAACCCGGGGTGACTCTGGGGGCGCCGAACGCAAGCTCGGACCCGCTCGGGGCGAACGCGATCTTCGTGCTGGAGCTCGAGGATGACGCACTGCACGCGAACGGCCAATTCTTCCGTCACTTCTACTCGGGCGGGATCGGCGGGTTCGCGGTCCCGACCTCCTCGACCAAGATCGTCCCCGAGACCCAGGCGGCCGTTGTGCTCCGGACGGACGAGGTGCAGGCGTACTTCGTCTACCGATCGTACGCGTTCTTGGAGCACCTGGCGAACGTGAGCTTGCCCGTAGCCGTCAACCTGGGGGGCGTGACGTCGGCCGACGTGCAGGCGTACGGCGCGGTATCGACTGAGGTCCTGAACGGCTCGGCGGCGGTGATCGAGCGGGGCGCCCCGGTCCTGTTTGCGGTCACCGTGCCGGCCAACGCGCCGGACTTTCCCCTCGGCGTGGCCTTCGTGGGGTTTCTGCTTGCCAACTCCTCGGCGAGCGCCTGGGAGCGCGCCGGGTTCCTCCTCTTGAATCCGATCTGGGCCGACCATCCGAGCGATCTACCGGGGGCGCTCAGTGGGATCGCCCCGAACGGGGTCCCTTCCCTCCCTTCCTACCTCGCGGCGTTGATCTGACGTGCGCGACCCGGCTATCGCGAGCGGTCGGACCGTGCGCCTTGGTTACGGGCTGGGAGGAGTCCTCTCGGCGTCGCTCCTCCTGTTGTTCGTGCTCCCGATCGCGGCGCTCTTCTGGACGGCGGGATCGGCGGGGATCTTCGCCGCTCTCGCGAACCAAGGGTTCGTCGTGTCGATCGAGTTCACGCTCCTCGCCTCCGCGATCGCGGTCGCCATCGGGCTTCTCCTCGGAGTGCCGCTCGGCTATTTTCTCGCCCGGTTCGAGTTCCGGGGCCGGAGCCTGATCGAATCGATCGTGCTCCTGCCGGTGATGATTCCCCATCTCGTCGTCGGCCTCGGGCTGCTCCTCGTCTTTCTACCGGGCACCCCGCTCGGCGAGGCGGCCTCCGCGGTCGGGCTGCCGGTCTTCGACCACCCGGCCGGCGTGGTGCTGGTGATGTTGTATGTCGGCACATCGTACGTCGTCCTAGCGAGCCAGAACGCGTTCCGGTCGCTCGACCGAGGGGCGGTCGAGGCCGCTCGATCGCTCGGGGCAACGCCGGCCGAAGCGTTTTGGAGCGTCTCGCTGCCGCACGCCGCCTCCGGGGTCCTCACCGGTGGGCTACTGATGTGGGCCCGGGGGGTGAGCGAGGTTGGGGGGTTCCTCATCTTGGCCGCCGCCGTCTATCCCGGTCCCGGCTGGGGTGGGCCGGTCACGAGCCCCGCGTCGGTCTACATCTACAACCTCTACGGAACGGGAGGGTTGGCGGGCGCCACGGCCGCATCCGCCTTGCTGGTGCTCGTCGCGCTGGCGATCTTCCTCGCCGTCCGGGCGCTCGCCGGAGCCGCCCCGCGGTTCGGCCCCCTCGGAGGCGGAGGATGACCGGCGGCGGCTTGCGGGTGGACGAGCTCGAAGTGGTCCGCGACGGGTTCCGGCTCGGTCCGGTTTCGGTGGCCGTCGAGCCGGGGACCGCGACCGCCCTGATCGGTCCGTCCGGGGCCGGGAAAACGACGCTCTTGAGGGCGGTGGCGGGATTCCTGCCGATCCGGCGGGGCACGATCTCGTTCGACGGGCACCGGATCGAATCGACCCCTCCCGAGCGTCGCCAGTTCGGATGGGTCCCGCCCGGTCTCGGTCTGTTTGAACGGCGGTCCGTGCGGCAGAACGTTGGCTACCCGCTCTGGATCCGCGGCGACGACGATTGGCGAGTCCGCACCGAACCGTGGCTCGAGCGGTTCGGGCTGGCCGCCGTCGCCGACCGGCGACCGTATCGTCTAAGTTCGGGCGAACGCCAGCGGGTCGCGATGGCCCGGGCGCTCGCCGCCGGTCCCAAGTTGCTGCTGTGGGACGAGCCGCTCGGCGCGCTCGACGTAGAGAGCGTCGCCGCGCTCTCCGCTGTGCTCCGCGAGGTGCTGGAACAGGAACGCCTCCCGTTGCTGCTCGTCACCCACGACCCACGGACCGCCGCCTCGCTCGCCCGCGAGTGGGTGATCTTGGATCGCGGACTCTGCCGGGGATCGGCCCCACCGGGTTCGTGGATCGACCGGGCTCGAGATCGGTTCACGGCCCGTTTCGTCGGGCACCGAAACGTCTTCGGCCGGGAGGAGCTGGAAGCCGCCCGAGATTCCCGGTGGGGGCCGGTCCTCTTGGAGCGGGCGGGAGACGGGGGGGTGCTCGTGCCGAGCCATGCGATCGACTGGTCGCTGACCGCCGGCTCACCGCACGCCACGGTCGCCGCGATCCGCCCCCAAGGCGACCAGTGGGACATCGAGATCCGGGACGGTCGACTCTCGTTCACGGTCGGACCGGTGGCCGGTTCCGACGCGCCGCCAATCGGCGCGTCCGTGCGGTTCGATATTCGTCTCGACCGCGTGCGGGGGTTGGAGGCGTAAACCCGTGGCGGCCGAGCGATCGCTGACCCCGACGGACCGCCGGATCCTGTCGGGCCTCGCTCGCGTTCCGAACCTGGCCCGGGTCGCCGCTCGTTTGGGGGTATCGCGGACTCGCGCCCTCTACCGTCTAAAGCGGATCGAACGGCTCTACGGTCTCCGGGTCGTCCGGACCGTGCGGGGGGGGTCGTCCGGTGGAGCGAGCGTGCTCACCGCCGCGGGCCGGCGACTGCTCGACGCCGGGGATCACGGCCGGGCCCTCGGACGCCCGGTGAATCGGTGGGTCGGCACGTACGAGCTCGCCCCGACTCCTCGCGTTCGGTTCGACGATGGCACGGTTCTCGAGGTCGCGTTTCGGGCCCGGGAGTCCGATCGCGTCACGGTGGAGGTCGATCCCGAATCGATTCTGGTGGCCCGGCGGCCGATGGAGTCGAGCGCGCGCAATCGACTCCGCGTCCGGGCGCTTTCGGTGCGCGGGGGAAGGCGACTCGCCCGCCTCGTGGCCCGGTGGGGGAACCGGCGGGTCCGGGTTGCCCTTACGCCGGAATCGGTGCGACGCCTCGCGATTGCTCCCGGCCGCCCGCTCTATCTGTACGTGAAGGCCGTGGCGGTTCGGCGGGCCTCCCCGAGCGCCGTCCCGTCCCTCGTCCGTCGACCGAAACGTCGCATCGGCCGGAGCGCCCGGATCTCCCACCGTCCGGCCGGGTCCGAAACTCCCTATACCCGGGACGACATCCGTCCCGGGAGGGCCGATCGTGCCGGACTTCTACGCTCAGCTGCTCGAGTGGCGGCGCAACGAAAACTCGAGCCACGGGCTCAGCAAGATCGCCCACAATTTCTACGCCGCGACGGCCGCCTACTTGGAGGAGACCCGGCGCGCGTACGAGACCGAGCTGCGGTCCGACCCCTCGAGCGCCCGCGGGGAGCTCGCCCGGCGCACGTTTGAACGGGCCGTTCAGGCGGCCCGGGACATTGTCGAGGCCCGGGCCCGCAAGGTCGTGCAGCTCGCCTTGAGCGCGAGCATCGGGGCGTCGGCCGACCTGCCGAACAGCCTCTCCGAAGACCGGGCTCTGTTCGACCGGGTCCTGGCCACTCTTCGCGAGCACCGCCGTCGGACGGCGCCGTACCTCGACCGATCCCGGGCGGAGCCGTCCGGCGCGCCGGCGGTGCCGTCCGAACCCGCGGCCGGATCGAACGCTCCGCCGAGCGAGCGCCCAGCGGCCGGGGATCCCGGACCCGCTCCGGTGGCCGCGCCGCGGGTCGAGTGGGTCCGGATTGTTCGGGGCG
This sequence comes from Thermoplasmata archaeon, assembly GCA_021827545.1. The sequence continues at coordinate 2,535 of JAKAVH010000016.1, read as the reverse complement.
GAAAGGCGATCGAGATCGGTTCCGAGCGGCTCGACCTGGAGACCGAGGACCTGCTCACCGTCACCCCCGAGCAGGCGCAGCTGCTCACGAGGGCGGGCGTGGCGGAGCGGATCACCCCGGCGCGGGCCCCGACGACGACCTAGCCCGGGCCGGCCCGGCTCGCCAGACGACCGCCCGAAAGTTCGAGAAGCCGAAGAGCAGGTTCTTCGCGGCCAATCGAGCCCGCACCGCCTCGACCGCGTCCGCGTCCCGCACGATCTCGCCGAGCACCTCCGCCCCGCCCCAGGCCCCGAGCGCTTCGCTCTGCCGGTCGTCGCTGACGACCGAAAGCCCGGCCGCCTCGGCGTACTCGTTCAGTCGCGTGAAGTTGACCCAAGCGGAAAGGTCCTGGGCACCCGGCTGATCGAGGATGTTCGGGATGGCCCGGTGGTTTCGGACGGCGACGAGCGTGCCGCGCGGATAGCGTTGCCCGATCTCATCTTCGCTCGCCCCGTAATCGAAGACCAGTGCCACCCCCCTCGTGAGGTGGTCGGCGATGGCGCGCACGACACCAAAGGCAGTGGTGGGCCACTCGATCACGGTCCCCGCGGGACCGGGCCGCGGAAGGGGCGGGCCCCCGAGCGTCCGGCCGGCGGCGAGTGGGGCGAACGTCCACCCCACGGAGCTCCATCGGACGCCGATCTCCCGCCAATCGGTCCCGTCCGACTCGAACCGCCGGCACGGGAGGGCGTCAAAGAATTCGTTCGCGACCACGGCCCCCGAGAACGGCCCGAGTTCCGAGAGGCGAGGAACCCACCGGAGGTGGGAGGTGAGCGGGCGCAAGCGCTCGAGCGCCCGCTCGGCGAGCGACCGGGAGCGCTCGACGAGAACGTAGCGCACCGCCGTTCCGAAATCGCCGAGTCGGCCCGCCTCCTCGATCAGCGTTTGAGCGAGCCGGCCGTCCCCGCTTCCGAGCTCGGCAATGGCGAACGTCGTCGGCGAGCCGAGCGCTTGCCACTCGGCCGAGAGCCGGCGGGCGATCGTCCGTCCGAAGAGCGGGCTCGTGTGGGCGGCCGTGTAGAAATCGCCGTCCGCTCCCAACGGGCCGGGCCGGCGCTCGTAGTAGCCGACCCCCGGTTCATAGAGCGCGATCTCCATGAACCGGTCGAATGAGAGAACGCCGGCATCGCCGGCGGCGTGCCGCAAGGCCTGCTCGACCGCGGCGTTCGCTCTGGCGTCTCGTGTCTCGGCGTCGCTCGCCTCGGGCACGATCGATTCGAGCGCGCCTACCCGATATACCCGAGGTCCTCGCGGGCCCCGCTCGAGGAGCTCGCGGCCTCCGCGGCGCGTTGCTCGGTATCGTGGATGCGCTGGGCGATGCGATCGATCTCCTTCGCCTTCGCTTGAATCTCGGTGAAATCGATGGTCAGGCCGAGGATTCGAGTGAGCACCTGCAAGACCGCCTCGGCGCTGCGGGGGTCGACGAAGTAGCCGCTCGTCTCTCCCATGAGGCAGACGCCTTCCATCCCGAACGTTCGGCCGAGCCCGAGAAAGAGCCCGCTCGCCCCGACCAAGCCGCCGCCCGGATCGGTCCGCGAAAAGACGACCCCGAACTTCTTCACGGCTTCCACCCGGGCCGCGCTGGTCGCCGCCCCGAGGACACGCGCTTGCTCGACGACCCGACCCTGGGCGAACCCCGCCAGCGTGTACACCTCTCGGACCCCGAGGTTCGCGCAGTACTCGAGGACCCGATGGGTGAGCTCGTACTGGCCTTCCGGGCTGATTCCCTGATAGTCGCCGGCGAGCAGCACCAGGTCCCGGCCCGACGAACCGGTGGCGCGGTGATAGTAGAGGTCGTTCGAGACGAGCCGAATGACCCCGTCCTCGCCGACGTAGACCTGCGGCGGAAAGAACTTGGAATAGATCGTCGCGAACATCTTTGCCCGGAGCTGGTCCTTCAGGTAGTCAACCGCCAGCTTGCCGACGTTCCCGACACCCGGCAATCCTTCGACCAAGATCGGGTCGCGGAGCGACACCTTCTCGAGCGGGCGGATCCAGACGTCTTCCACGGGAGCCTCGAGTCCAAAGACGGGCGCACGATAGATAACGGTTCGGTTACGGTCCGGTAGGCTTCTGACGGGGCCGAGACCCGGCGAGGCAACGGACGGTTCGCGGCGGCCACGGAACCGGCATCGGCCGCCATCGCCCGCGGCGACGTCCCGTCCTCGGAAGAACCCGGGACGTCCGATAGACACCCATAAGTAGCGGGGCCCGTCCCTCCGACCGGAACGCTGCGCTCCGATGTCGTCGCTCGAGGAGCAGATCGCGGAGATCGAGGAAGAGATCCGGAAAACCCCGTACAACAAGGCGACCCAGCGGCACATCGGTCGTCTTCGCGCCAAGGTCGCGGCGCTCCGGCTCGAGCGCGAACGGCGGGCGCAAGGTCGCGGCGGCGGGCTCGGCTACGCCGTTCGAAAGAGCGGGCATGCCACGGTCGGACTCGTCGGGTATCCGTCGGTGGGCAAATCGACGCTGCTCCCCGCGCTCACGTCGGCC
>JAKAVH010000087.1 GCA_021827545.1 Thermoplasmata archaeon | reverse complement strand
TTCCGATCTACGGGTGCCAGTCGATCGGCTGGTCGGCGGCGCTGCGGAGGTAGGCCGACGACGCCGAGGCGAGCCGCGAAGCCCGACGGCGGGGGCGGTCGATAGGAGAGGTGGCCATCGCCGTCGTTCGGCCGCGCCGAGCCTTACCGTTGTCGCTCCGGGCGAGCCGGGGATACCGGGGGCAGCGACGGGTCGCTACCGGCTGAAGGCGACGTTAGCGCTCGCGCTTTTCTTATAAAGGGGACCTCGGTGCCGTCGCGAGGACCCGAGATGGAGATGCAACCGGGCCAGATGGCCTACGACCGGGCAATCACCGTCTTCTCCCCGGACGGACGGCTGTTCCAGGTCGAGTACGCCCGCGAAGCCGTCCGGCGGGGAGCGACCACCGCCGGCGTCACCTACGACAACGGGGTCGTGCTGGTCGCGGACCGACGGATCCCGAACCCGAAGCTCGCCGAGCCCGCGAGCCTCGAGAAGATCCACGTGCTCGACGAGCACGTGGCCTGTGCCACCGCGGGGCTCGTCGCCGACGCCCGGGTGCTGGTCGACTTCGCCCGCCTGCAGAGCCAGATCAACCGGGTGACGTACTCGGAGCCGATCTCGGTCGAACTGCTCGTCCGGAAGATCTGCGACTACAAGCAGCAGTACACGCAGTACGGCGGGGTTCGTCCGTTCGGCACGGCCCTCTTGGTCGGCGGGTACGACGCGAGCGGGGTCCACCTGTTCGAGACGGAGCCGTCGGGCTCGCTCACGAGCTTCAAGGCGTCGGCGACGGGCGGCAACAAGGGCCCGGTGATGGAGGTCCTCGAGCAGAAGTACAAGCCCGGTCTCGATCGAGAGTCGGCGATCGCCCTCGCCCTCGAGGGGCTCAAGGCCGCTCTCGAGGAGGGGGCGACGCTCGCCCAGGTCGAGGTGCTCACGATCGACCGCGGCGCGGGCATCCACCGGCTCACCCCCGAAGAAACCCAGAAGTACGTGGCCCGCCTGTCGTCGGGGGGCGGCTCGACGCGCGCCGGACGGTCGTAAGCAGTCCGACCCGCGTCCCCGGATCGAGGGCGCATGGTGAAGGTCGACGATGCCGTGATCGCCCGGTGGGAGACCCAGGGCTCGCGGTTCGAGGTGCTGGTCGACCCCGACGCGGTCCAAGCGATCAAGGACGGTCGGGACGTCGACCTGACCGACAAGCTCGCGCTCGACCAAGTCTTCAAAGATGCGAAACGGGGCGACAAGATCTCCGAAGAGCATCTCGAGCGGACGTTCCACACCCGCCACATCCCCTCGATCGCGAAGACGATCATCCAGAAGGGCGAGGTGCAGGTGACGACCGAGCAGCGCCACAAGCTCCAGGCGGCGAAGCTCCGGCAGATCGTCGCGACGATCGCGCGCAACGCGATGAACCCGCAAACCGGCGCGCCGCACCCTCCCGCGCGCATCGAGGCGGCGATGGCGGAGGCCCGGATCCACGTCGACCCGTTCCGACCGGTCGACGCCCAGGTGCAGGAGGTGCTCCAGAAGCTTAGGCCGCTCCTCCCGATCCGCTTCGACGTCGCGAAGGTGAAGATCCGCCTGCGCGGCAGCGACTACCCGAAGGTCGTCGGCGACCTGAAGGGGCTCGGGCGGATCGTCCACGAGGAGTGGCTCTCCGACGGCAGCTGGTCGGGCGTCCTCGAGATTCCGGCCGGGGTGCAGACCGAGCTCTACGAGAAGCTCAACGCGCGCACCAAAGGCGCTGCCGAGACCGCTTTAGTTAAATAGCGACCCCTTGTCCGACCCGCCGGTGCGGACAGTACAATGGGTAGAGGACGTCATCGGCCCGGCCGCCGGGGTGGCGGCCCGTCTACGGGCCGTTCTTCGGAGTCGCCGCGCTCACTAGTCTTGCCCGGCGAGGCGGTCGCCGGGAGCGGGATGCGACCCGGCCGCGGCACCTACCGCGTGGGCGACACGATCTACGCGAGCATCCTCGGCTACTACGATCCTCGCCCCCCGGTCGCCCAGGTGATCCCCCTCGCGGGCCGCTATATCCCTCGCCCCGGCGACACCGTGATCGGGACGGTCACCGACGCGCAGGGAACGTTCTGGCTGCTCGACGTCGGCGCTCCGCGCTGGGCGCCGCTCCACATCACGGGCACGCCGTGGAAGGTCGAGGTCGGGGAGACGCAGCGCTACCTGCATGTCGGCGATGCGGTCCTCGTCCGGGTCGAGAGCCTCGACCCGACCGGCCGGATCGGCGTGACGATGCTCGGCGAAGGGCTGGGCAAGCTCGACGGCGGGACGATCGTGACGATCTCCCCAGCGAAGGTCCCCCGCGTGATCGGGCGGCGGGGATCGATGATCGAGACGATCACGCGGATGACCGGCGCCGAAGTTGCGATCGGCCAGAACGGTCGGATCTGGGTCTCGGGAACTCCCGACGCGATCGAGCGGGTGTCGGAGGCGCTGCGGATGATCGACGAGGAAGGCCACCGCCGCGGGCTCACCCAGCGGGTCGAAGGGTACCTGACCGCCACCAGCGCCCGCGCCCCCCCGCTTATCGATCCGCGGCTTCCGTCCGTCGTCCAGCGGCTCCACGAGCCGCGCGCCGCCGACGGCGCCGAAGAGCCGGCGGGCCCCGACGACGACGGCCCGTCCTCGTCGGCGGAGCCGTCATCTCACGAGTACTGAACCGCGAGGAGGCAACAACGATGGGAACCGTAGGAGCGAAGGACGTACCGGTGCTGATGAGCCCGGACGGGTTGCGGATCGACGGACGACGGGCGGACGAGCTTCGGCCGATTCGGATCGTGGCGGGCGCGCTCCGCCAAGCCGATGGGTCGGCGTTCGTCGAGTGGGGGCACAACAAGGTGATGGCGGCGGTCTATGGGCCCCGGGAGGTCCATCCGCGCCACCTCCAGGAGAACCACAAGGCGATCGTGCAGTGCCGCTACAACATGGCGGCGTTCTCAGTCGACGAGCGCAAGCGCCCCGGTCTCGACCGGCGCTCGCAGGAGATCTCGAAGGTGATCGGGGAGGCGTTCGAATCGGTCGTCTTTGCCGAGGAGTTTCCGCGGACGAGCATCGACGTCTACATCGAGGTGCTCCAGGCGAACGCGGGGACGCGGTGCGCGGGGCTCGTCGCCGCGTCGGTGGCGCTCGCGGACGCGGGTATCCCGATGGTCGACCTGCTGCCCGCGGTGGCGGTCGGCAAGGTCGCGGGCGAGATCGTCCTTGACCTGAAGAAGGAGGAGGACAACTACGGCGAGGCCGACCTTCCGATGGCGCTCGTCCCGCAGTCCGGCCGGCTCGTCCTCTTGCAGATGGAAGGCCACCTGACCCGGGAGGAGCTCGCCAAGGCGCTCGACCTCGGCGTCCAAGGCTGCCGGGAGGTCCACGCGAAGATGAAGGAGGCGTTGCGCACCCGCTACGCCGAAGGCGACGGAGGGGCGGCATGAGCGACACGTTGAGCGCCGAGATCCTCACCAGCCACATCCTCGACCTCGCGCACTCGGGCAAGCGGGTCGACGGCCGAGGGCCGGACGACTACCGGCCGGTGCGCATCGAACCCGGCTTCGTCGCCAGCGCGGACGGTTCCGCGCTCGTCCACCTCGGGGACACCAAGGTGCTGGCGGGCGTGAAGCTCGAGCCGGGAAAGCCGTTTCCCGACACCCCGAACGCCGGGGTGCTCACGACCAACGCCGAACTCGTCCCGCTGAGCTCCCCGATGTTCGAGCCGGGTCCGCCGACCCCGACGGCGATCGAGGTAAGCCGGGTGGTCGACCGGGCGATCCGGGCCGCCGAAACGATCGACCTCACCAAGCTCTGCATCACGCCGGGGGAGAAGACGTGGGTTTGCTACGTCGACCTCCACGTCCTCGACCACGGGGGGAACCTGATCGACGCGGCCCTCCTCGCGGGGGTCTCGGCGCTCGCGCACACGACGCAACCGCTCGTCCGGTTCGGCCTCGGGGCCGCCGACGTCCCGCTCGAAGTCGACCACTTCCCGATCGAGTGCACGTTCGTCCGGCTCGGTGACACGATCGTGGTCGACCCGACGGTCGACGAAGAGCGGGCCGGACAGGGGCGGCTCACGATCGCGACCGACGAGGTCGGGCGGATCGTCGCGATGCAGAAGGGACGGGTCGGGGCGTTCTCCCCGGACGACGTCAAGGAGCTCGTCGACCGCGCGTTCCGCCACGGGGACCGGCTGCGGTCGCTCGCGCGCGGGGGAGGGACCGGCGCATGAGCCAGCGGACGAAGAAGGTCGGCCCGACCGGCTGGATGGGGGCCCGCTATGGGATCCGCATCCGCCGCCGGGTCCTCGACCTCGACCGGGCGCGCCAGGCCGCGTCGCCGTGCCCCAAGTGCTCGACCGTGACGGTCCGCCGCCGAGCGAGCGGCGTCTACGAGTGCACGCGGTGCAAGACTCGGTTCGCTTCGAACGCGTACGTCTTTGCGCCGGCGCCGTCGATCACCCGGACCGAAGCGCCGTCGACGACGGCGCCGGGGACCGGCAAATCTTAAGCCGCCGGAGCGGGAGCCGGGCGCGCGATGTTCCGTTGCATCCGGTGCGGAGAGCCGCTGCCGTCCGACTCGAACCTCTTTGGGGTTCGGTGCGACAACTGCGGCGGGAAGATCTTCACGAAGGAGCACCCGAACGTCAAGAAGGTGCTCAAGGCCCGCTGAGCGCGGCCGCGGACGCTCCCCGGCCCGCGGCCACCGCGCGGTCGCCGACCGCTCTCGCGAGCGCTTAAGCGGCGGGGGGTGTGGCCGACACGATGGACGACGGCCGCCTCCCCACCGGAGCGAAGGAGCTCGACCACCTGCTCGGCGGCGGCGTCGAGCCCGACTGCGTCACGGAATTCTACGGGGAGGCCGGGAGCGGCAAGACGATCGTCTGCCTCGAATTGACCCGGCGGGTCGCCCTCGAGGGCCGGTGGGTCTTCTACATCGACACGGAAGGCCTCAGCTCGGAGCGGCTGCGCCAGATCGCCGGCCCGGACTTGGACCGGCTCGTCCGCCATCTGTGGGTCGCGACCCCGAAAGATCTCGCCGAGCAGACCCGGGCGGTGCGCGCCGCCTGCGCGATGACCCGGGAGGCTCGGCGGCCGGTCGGCCTCATCGTGGTCGACTCCGCCACCCAGTACTACCGGCTCGCTCTCGGGGGGTCGACGGAGGACGACGCCCGGTTCGACCTCGGCCTCGAGCTCGCGGAACTCGTCACGACGAGCCTGGCGCATACGGTGCCGGTCGTCGTCACCAACCAAGTCTGGCGCAACCCCCGGGACGGACGGCTCGAGCCGCTCGGCGGCTCCTACCTCGCCCACGCGGCGAAGACGATCGTCCGCTTCGAGAAGGTCGGGCCCGGCGTCCGCCGGGCGATCCTCGTCAAGCACCGATCCCGGCCCGAAGGCTCCGCCGAGTTCCGGATCACCTCGTCCGGTATCGACTGAGCAGCCGGATTGCCAAACGGAGATAAGCGGCCACGTGCTACGACCCGCGTGGTCGAACTGTTGGAGGCGGCCGAGCTCTCCACTCCGATCGGCGTCTTCGCGGTCGTCTACGAGGGGCGCGCGGTCTACCGGGTCGACCTGATCGAGCGGGGGGCGCCCGCGCCGGCGCTCGCGGTCGGCGCCGTCCGCCGCAAGCCGCCGTTTCCGCCCGGCAGCCCTCCGCGGCAGCTGGACGAGTACTTCCGGGGCCGGCGGATCACGTTCGACGTCGATCCGCGGCCGGACTCGGCCTCCGCGTTCGACCGAAAGGTCTGGAAGACGCTCGAGGGCGTCCCGGCCGGATCGACGATCACCTACGGAGAGCTGGCCCGTCGCGCCGGATTCCGCGGCGCCGCGCGCGCCGTCGGGGGCGCGATGGCCCGCAACCCGATCCCGATCATCGTCCCGTGCCACCGGGTGGTCGGGCAGGACGGACGGATCACCGGCTACGGCCTCGGCCTCTGGCGCAAGCGCTGGCTGCTCGAACGCGAGGGAGCCTGGCCGCTGCGCTCCCGCTCGGCCGAAGGCCCCCGGCCCCGGGGGCAACGGACCCTCGACGAGCTCGCGGCCTCCAAGCTCGAGCGGCGGCAGGTCGGCGCTCGGGCGCCGCCGGCAAGCCCGCCGGGCGCCGCCGCCTCGGGCGGCGCGGCGCCGGCGACCTAAGTTACTACACGGCGTAGTAACTGGGCCCGCGCGGCTGTTTTCGATGCGCGGGAGACGGTCGCCGGTCGGCTCGATCGTCACCCGGCGTAGTACGCGGCGTCGTACGGCTCGGGCTTGAGCCCGCGCCGCTGGCGGACCTCCGCCACGACCGCGGCCTGCATCTCCGTCGGGACCGGCTCGAAGCCCATCGATTCGGTCGCCCAAAGGACCTTGCCGGCGGTGGCGCTGCGGATGTCGGAGGCAAACCCGAACATCTCGGCGACCGGCACCTTCGCGACGATCGTCTGGAGGTCGCCGACGCTCGTCATGTCCAGGATCTCGCCGCGGCGGCGCTGCAGCTCCCGCGTCGCTCCCGAGAGGACGTCCTGCGGAACGTTGACCGTCACCTTCTGGAACGGCTCGAGCAGCACGCGGCCGGCGAGTACCATCGCGCCGTAGATACCGCTGCGGGCCGCCGGAATCGTCTGCGCCGGTCCGCGGTGGATCGAGTCCTCGTGGAGCTTCGCGTCGACCAAGCGCACCTTGAGGCCGTGGACCTTCTCGTTCGCGAGCGGCCCGCGGTTCATCGCTTCCTTGAACGCGTCGATGATCAGCTCCATCGTCTCGTTGAGGTACTGGATCCCCTTGGTGACGTCGAGCAGCAGGTTCGTCCCCTCGACCGCCGTGAGTCCGCGGCCTTCCTCGCGCGGAAGGCCGAGCCCTTCAAGCTTCGTGACGAGGGTCTTGAGGTCTTTGAACGACTTGCCCTGGGGGATCTCGCCGTCCTTGATCGCCCGGACGACCGGCTCGGGGAGCGGCTCGACCTCGAAGTAGAAGCGGTTGTGCTTGTTCGGCGACTTCCCCTCGAACGGGCCGCCCGGCCCGCGCACCGTCTCCCGATAGACGACGATCGGCTTCGACGCCTGGATCTCGACCTTGTAGTCGTTGACGATCCGGTACTGGGTGATCTCGAGGTGGAGCTCGCCCATGCCGGACAAGAGGTGCTCGCCGGTCTCGGGGTTGATCTCGACGCGCAGACTCGCATCCTCCTTCGCGACCTTCCGCATGACCTCGATCAGCTTCGGAAGGTCGCCCATATGCTTCGGTTCGATGGCGACGGTGACGACCGGCTCGGAGACGTGCCGGATCTCCTCGAACGGGACCATGTCGGGCAGGGTCGACATCGTCGTCCCCGCGAACGCGTCGGACAAGCCGATCACCGCGGCGATGTTCCCCGCGGTCACTTCGTCGACCATGAGACGTTCGGGGCCCATGAACAGCGAGACGTGCTGCACCCGGTCCTTCGTCTTCGTTCCCGCGACGTAAAGCTCCATTCCCTTCGTCAGGCGCCCGGAAAAGACCCGCCCGGTGGCGATCTCCCCCGCGCTCGGGTCCATCGTGATGTCCGTCACCATGAAGGCGGTCGGACCGTCGGTCGACGTGGAGATCATCGACTGGCCGATCGGGCTGGTCGGCTCGCCGCGCCAGATGTTCGGGATCCGGTAGCGCTGCGCCGTCTTCGGGCTTGGCAGGTGGCGGACGACCATGTCGAAGACGACGTCGTTGATCTTCGCTCGCTGGGCGATCTCGCGGGAGCGGCCGGTCGAGACGTACTCGATGATGTCCGGGAACTTCACGCCGGTCCGCTGCATGTACGGGACGCTGATCGCCCAGTTCTCGTATCCGGAGCCGAACGCCACCGACCCGTCGCGGGCGTCGACCATCCAGTCGTCGACGAACTCCTCGGGCGCCATCCGGCGGATCAGCTCGTTCACCTCGGCGATGATCGTCGCGAACCGCTTCTGGAGCGACTCGGGGGTCAGCTTGAGCTCCTTGATCGCGCGGTCGACCTTGTTGATGAAGAGGACCGGCTTCACCTTCTCCCGCAGGGCCTGCCGCAGCACGGTCTCGGTCTGGGCCATGACCCCCTCCACGGCGCAGACGACGACGATCGCGCCGTCGACCGCCCGCATCGCGCGGGTGACGTCCCCGCCGAAATCGACGTGGCCGGGCGTGTCGATCAGGTTGATCAGGTACGGCTGGCCCTCGAATTCGTGGACGATCGTCACGTCGGCGTTGTTGATCGTGAGGAGTCGGGCCTGCTCCTGTTCGTCGAAGTTCAGGTAGAGCTGCTTGCCCGCGAGCTCGTTCGAGATCATCCCCGCGGCGGCGAGGAGGTTGTCGCTCAGCGTGGTCTTCCCGTGGTGGATATGGGCGACGATCCCGATGTTCCGGATCTGGTCGATGTTGTGCATCATCTCGGGAATGGCCTTCGCCAGCTCGCTTCGAATATGCGTCATGACCGTCTCTCCGCTCTCAGGGCCTACCGGGCCGACTGGGCGACGCGCTCGACTTCTTCCTTGCGACCGACCGCGAAGCTCGTCAGATCCCCCTTCGCGGCGAGCGCGATCTCGTGGGCGAGGCAGGAGTGGATCGGCTTGGTCGACTTGTGGGACGCCTGGATCGCCCCCAAGGCGAGGTTGCGGATGGCGACCGAGACGCGGCGGCTCGGGGACGAGTCGACGGCCCGCGGAACGGAGATCCCACCGAATTGAAGCCGGGTGACCTCCTCGCGAGGCGCGGCGTTCTCCACCGCGTTCACGAGCAGCTGGAGCGGATTCGCCTTCTCTTGAGCGGCGAGCTCGTCAAACGCCTGGCGAACGGTCGAGATCGCCTTCGACTTCTTGCCGGTGAACTTCCCGCCCTTCATCAGGTGGTTCGCGAGCCGCTCCACGAGGTGCATCCGGGTCTTCTGGAACGGGCGGCCCGAGAGCTTCCCCTCGGTGTGCGGGCTGTACGTCGGGTGGAGGTAGAGGTACGGACCGAGCCCCGGGTCGTGCACTTCGATCCCCTCGAACGGATACTTGCCGAAGAGCGGCGGGAGCGCGAACGGGGGCGGCGGGGGCGCCTCGGGACGGGCGATTTCGGGCGCCGGGGCGTCGGCGGGCTCCGGCTCCGGGCGGGAGGGAGTGGCGCTCATCGCTGCGGCTTCTCCTTGCGGCCGCGCACCAGCTCATCGAGCGATACGCCGTTCACTTTGATCACCTTGTAGCGGACCCCGGGGATGTCGCCGTACGACCGGCCCATCCGCCCTCCGATCCCTTCGACCATCACTTCGTCATGCTCGTCGATGAAGCTGATGGCGCCGTCGCCGACGGCGAACGCCGTGACCTGCCGGCCGTTCTTGATCAGCTGGACCTTGACGCACTTTCGGATCGCGGAGT
>JAKAVH010000136.1 GCA_021827545.1 Thermoplasmata archaeon | reverse complement strand
TGATCCAGCGGGGAAGCGGTCTCGCGATCCCGGGGGTCGGGACCAAGGCGTTCCTGACCCGATACGCCCAGGAGCTCGCGCTCTCTCCGCGGGTCCGTTCGACCGTCGAAGCGATGCTCGACCAGGCCCGGGACGACCCCGAGCTTTCCGGTCTGAGCCCGCACGGCCTCGTGGCCGCCCTGATCTACCTCGCGGCCGAGGAGAACGGCGAACACCGGTCGCGCGCGCAAGTCGCCCGCGTGAGCTCGGTGACCGAAGTAACACTGCGCTCCACCAGCCGCCTGGTCGAGAAGGTGTGGAACCGCCCCGCCGCGCCGACCCCGAAGTCGGAGTAGTGCGCCGCGGTCGGCGGGCCGCTCACTTCACGAGGTAGTAGCCCGCGGCCTTCTCGCGGACCTTCCGACGGGCCCAGCCCTTCGTCTGGAGCTCCTGGAGGGAGTTCATGACCATCGTCTTCGGGAGGTGCGCCGACTGGGTGACGCGCTCGGCGGTGCCCATCTTCTCTTCGGAGAGCATCGCGAGGTCCTTCATCGCCTTGTACACCTTGACCGCGTTCGGCGACACCTCGTCCTCGATGCCCATCGATGGCCCCGGCCTCGCGACCCCACGGGGCAGATAATGATGGCGGCCCGGACGGGATCGGCTTATCCCGCCACCGGTCTCCCCCGGCCGGATGCGGGCCTTGCGGGATGCCGGGCGGCGAGACCGACCGCACTCGCGAGCGCTTTCGCTCGGGAGCAGTCCCGCGCGGCGAGCGACCGGGGATTCCTCGTGACCTCGTCCCCTCGGCTCTCGGTGGTGTGGGACGAAAGGTTTCACGACTACGACTTCGGCCCGGAGCATCCGTTCTCGGAGCGGAGTCGGGAGCTCGCGGTCCGCCTCCTCGAAACGGTCGTCCCTCCCGCCGACCCGGGACCAATCGAGTGGCTCCGCTCGGTACCGCCGGCGGAGCGGGCGAGCCTCGAGCGGTTCCACCGCCCGGAGTATCTCGCGAAGGTCCAGGCGGCCAGCCGGGCCCGCGAAACGGTCCTCCTCGACGCAGGGGACACCCCCGGGTTCCCGGGCTGCTACGAGGCGGCGGCCCGAATCGTCGCCGGGGCCGACCGGGGGCTCGGGACGACGCTCGAAGCGGGGCGGCCCGCGTTCCACCCGGCGGGCGGCCTGCACCACGCGCACCCCGACCGAGCGAGCGGGTTCTGCATCTTCAACGACGTCGCGGTCGCGGTCTCCCGCGCGGTCGACGAGCACCGAAAGGTCGCCTACCTCGATATCGACGCCCATCATGGGGACGGGGTGATGTACGGCTTCTACGAGTCGGGCCGCGTGCTCGATATCGATTTCCACCAGGACGGACGGACGCTCTTCCCGGGGACCGGGTTCCCGACGGAGTGTGGCCGCCGGGACGGAGCGGGGCTGAAGGTCAACGTGCCTCTCCCGCCGGGGGCGGGCGACGGGGCGCTCCGACCCCTCTTTCATCGGATCGTTCCCACGCTCCTTCGGTCGTTTCGCCCCGACGTGATCGTCGTTCAGCACGGGGTCGACGGCCACGTCGGGGACACGCTCGCCCGGTTGCAGTACACGCCCGCGGCGTACGCGGACGTCGACCGCACGGTCCTCGGTCTCGCGAGGGAGCTGACGCGCGGCCGGTTGCTCGTCACGGGGGGCGGTGGATACCGGGCCGATTCCGTCAGCCGCGTCCTCGCGCGGGCCGGGACGATCCTCGCGCAGGTCGACGCCCCCGACGATGCCGCGGCGCTGCCGGCCCGGTGGCGGGAAGAGTATCGCGCCGCGCTCGGCGCGACCGCCCCTCGAACCTGGGGCGAGCATCCGCGACCGGCCCCGTCCCCCTGGCGTCGGGAGGACGAGGAGAAGCTCGTCGGCGTGCTCGAGTCGACTCTCGGTGTCCGGCTTCCCCGGCCGAGTTGACCGGGGTCGGGCGCGCGGGGCGCGCGGCAGGCGAGCGAGGGGAACTCCCGTTCCGAGTGGCCGAGGAGGATCCCGTCCATGCACCGACCGCGCGTCAAGGCTGCCTCGCGTTCCCGGCCCACTGCGGTGTACCCCTGCTCGACGAATCCGATACGCTCGCATACCGCGAGCTTGGCAACGTCCAACCCGAGCGCCCGGACGCGGGTGCATCGCGTCCCGGGGCGACGGAACGCCTCGTGGCTGGGGAAGCAGGACGCTTCGGCCGCGTGCCTTGGGTGCCACGGCCCGGGGGCCGATCCGATCGGAGAGGCACTCGGCCCTGGTCCTTTCCCGTCGAGCCCGTCCGGCCGACGGATGGGCCACGCTCTACGTTCGACGACGGAGCGCGGGCGATGCTCCCTCCGAACGCTCTTCCGTGCGTCCGCGAGATCACTCGGCTAAAATCGCGGCGCTCCGGGGCCGAAGGGAGCGCTGCCCCGGCCGCAGGGCCCGTGCGGGAGCCGCGAAGGCTCCTCCTCCTGCGGGGAGCCGCCGAGGGATCGGGAAGTCGGAGAATGAGCTGGGGCGCCGGGATCGGCCGGTGCGCCCGAGCGAGTCCCGGGCCCATGTGTACGCCGCTTCCCCCGGAGCGTCGACCTCAGGGGACCGTCTCCGCCCGGTCCCGCGCCCCACGGCGCTAGAGACGTTCGCCCCAGGTGGGTCGGTCGAGCCAGTCCTGGTCGAACGCGCGGATACCGTCGCGCACGTGGTCCGCGTCGAGGACGTCCACCGGTCCCGTCCGCAGCTTGGCACGGACGGACGCCCGCGAGAGGGTCTCGGCCGCGACGGCCCGCAGCTCCTCCGCCGCCCACTCGGAGACGGAGCCTTCGTCGGAGTCGAGCATCCCGACGTGGACGGCGGCGAGAAAGGTATCCCGTTCGAGCCAGTAGGCGAGGTACGCCGTAAGGAGCCCGCGGGCCGCCGGGTCGACCGCGGGCGGCCGTTCGGGAGGCGGGAAGACTCCGAGCGACCGCGTGCCTCCCTCGGGGGCGAACTCGAGCGCCTCCCAGCCCCCCCGGCCCCGAGCGAGGCCGACGGGCCCCCGGCGCCCGTCCCAGAAGAGCGGCAACCGTTCGAGACCATCCTCGCGGTCCGGGGGATCCTCGGTCGGGAAGTCGCCGGGTTCGGGCCGAGGGAGGTGCCCGCTAAGCCGACGCCGGACCGCCTCGTCGTCCTCCCACCGACCCTGGGCGGAGAGCAGACGCTCGACCTTCTCGCCCCGTCGCCGGGTCGCGTCGAAGCGTCGCCGGGTCGCCGGTCCGAGCCGTTCCTCGACCGCCGCGAGCTCGGTCTCGAGGCCGCGGGGGGCGGGAGACCGAGTTCCGCGGGCCCGGACGAGGAGCGCCGTCGGGTCGATCCCCGGACAGGAGAGGACGACCGACGCCTGGAGCCGCCGACCGAGATGGACGGTGAGCGGATACTCGCGGCATGGGTGGGGCCGGCGTGCGTGCACCCGACACCGGTTCCCGGCGAGGAACTGGCAGGCGCCCCCGTCGGGCCGCGACGCGACGAACGCCTCCCGGCCGACGCGTCGGATCTCCGCCTCGGGAACGATCTCGAGCAACCCCGCGACCTCCGCCGTCTCGACCCTCGGCTCGGCGTAGCAGCAGAGGCCGCAGTCCGGGCGGCACCCGAAGGTGAAGCCGTCGAGCAGCCGGGTATCGAGACGGAGGGGACCGACGTCGTCGGTCCTCGCCGCGACGGGGCGTCCGGAGGTCATCCTCGCCCGGCCGACCGCCGCGCGCGCTTAACGGTCTCGATGGCCCCCCCGCCCCGCCCGCACCCTCATAACCCGGGGGCCGCTCGCCCGACCATGGTGCTCCGGGCGAAGGACATCATGGACACGGACGTGCTCACGATCGACGAGGGGGCCGATGCGCTTTCGTGCGCGCGGACCATGGTCGCGCGCCGGAAAGGGTACGCCATCGTCACGCGCGGGGACCCGAGCGCCGTCGCCGGCATCGTGACGGAGTGGGACTTCCTCGAGAAGATTGTCGCGGTCGGGGTCGACCCGTCGTCGGTCCGGCTCCGCGACCTTGCCTCCCCGACAGTGCACGCCTGTGCCCCCGACACTCCAACCGATGAGGTGGTGACGACGATGTCGACCCTCGGGGTTCGCCGGATGGTCGTGCGGACCGAGAGCCAGGTCCTCGGCGTGATCACTGCAAAGAATGTCCTCGCGATCTTCCGCCAGTACGTCGACAAGCTCACGTCGGGGATCGCGGGCTACCAGTCGAACTTGACCCCGCTCGGCTGACGCTGGGGAGACGCGGACCGAGCGCCATGGGACCGTTCTCGCCCCGCGCCGGGCCCGACTTCGGCCCGGTCGTGGATCGAAGGCGGTGGGGCGCTCTCCGGGGGGGGCGCTGATGCAGTACAAGTGGCGCGTGCTCTCCAACACGACCGTCGCGACGCTGATGTCCGCCATCGACGCGAACATCGTGCTCATCTCGCTCCCCACGATCGGGCGCGAGCTCGCGGACACGAGCGCGACCCTGCTTTTGTGGATCCTGCTCGGCTACTCGCTCCTGACCGCGGTGGTCCTGCTCAACTTCGGCCGGCTCTCCGACCTCTTCGGCCGCGTGCGGCTCTACGTGCTCGGGTTCGCGATCTTCACGGTCGGCTCGCTCCTCTGCGGGTTCTCCGAGACGGGACTCGAGCTCGTCCTCTTCCGGCTCGTCCAAGGGGTCGGTGCCGGTTTCCTCTTCTCGAATTCGGCCGCGATCATCACCGATGCGTTCCCGCCCAACGAGCGCGGACGGGCGCTCGGGGTGAACCAGGTGTCGATCGTCGCCGGGGCGGTCGCGGGGCTCGTCCTCGGGGGGATCATCACCTCCACGATCGGCTGGCGCTGGATCTTCTTCGTGAACGTCCCGATCGGAATCGTCGCGACCCTGCGCGCGCGGTTCGATCTCCGGGAACTGGTCCGGCCGGAATCCGCGCCGCGGATCGACTGGTTCGGGAACATCTTGTTCGCGGGGGCGCTCACGACCGCCCTGGTCGGCATCACGCTCGGAGCGCTCGGCCAGTGGTCCGCGACCGACGCGGCGGCGGCGATCGTCGTCGGGATCGTCCTTCTCGGCGCGTTCCTCTACGTCGAGTCGCGCGAGCTCTCGCCGATGCTCGACCTCTCGCTGTTCCGCAGCCGGGAGTTCAGCGCCTCCGCGACAGCGATGCTGCTGAACGCCCTCGCCCGCGGAGCGTTCACGTTCATCCTCGTCTTCTACCTCCAGGGACCTCCGCGGTTCCTCAGCCCGTTCACGGCCGGTCTCTTCCTCATCCCGGTCTCCGCATCCCTCGCCACCCTCGGCCCGGTGAGCGGCTGGCTTTCCGATCGGTACGGCCCTCGACCGTTCTTGGTGGCCGGCCTCGTCGCGAGCGCCGCCGGCTTCCTCTGGCTCGCCACGATCGGCCCGAGCGACTCCTTCCTCGCCCTCACGCCCCCGCTGGTCCTGGTCGGCGCGGGGATGGGACTCTTCGCCTCGCCGAACCGCGCGGCGATGATGACGGCGGTGCCGCCGGCCCGCCGCGGGGTGGCGTCGGGCGTCGGCACGACGTTCATCAACAGCGGCGCGACGATCAGCCTTGGGATCACGCTCATCGTGATGAGCTCGGTGCTCCCGCGTTCCGCGATCCAGGCGATCTTCCTGGGAACCGCGAGGGCCGGGACGCCGTTCCCTTCGGCGGCCGGGTTCCTCGACGCCATCCACCTGATCTTCCTCGTCTCGGCGGTCCTTTGCTTCCTCGCTCTCGTGCCGTCGGTCCTCCGCGGGAGGGCGCCGGCCCCCCCGGTCCCCGCCCCCGACGGGGGAGACTGAGCCCGCACGACGAGCGGGAAGGTCAACGGGGTTTGACCTCGGGTTCAAGAAGAGGACTCGCCGCCGGTCGCCGGGTGAACGGACCCGATGCCCCTTACGCCTCGCCAACGGTCGGGGGGGGTCCTTCGGACAGGGCGGTGGACGTGCATTCGTCGAGGAGACGGGCCAGGACGCTCGTCTCGAGCGGGAGCGGAAGTCGCTTCACGTTCGACGGCCAGGTGCGCCTCGTCTCGGCGAACGGGTCACCGACCACGATCACGGGCAGCCGACGGGCGTCGTCCGGGAACGCTTCGGGGTACGTCTCGAGGAGTTCGGACCGGGCCCGGTTGCAGGCGACGACGATCAGGTCGACGGGGTCCTGCGTCGCGTCCGACAGGCGGAGTGCGGCCTCGGCGGCCAAGTCGGCGGTCGTGACGCGGAAGCCGAGGGTCTCGAGGAAGACTTGTACGGAGTCGGCGAGGCTCGGGGTCTCGCGGACTACGAGCGCTGTCGGAATCAACATCGAAGGGAGTACCTCGGGCCGGGTATTCGTCCCGCCGTGGAGTTGGCTTGACCCCTCGTGCCGGTCGGTCCGGGAACCTCAAGTCCGACCGAAGCTTCCCGCAGCGAACGGTCCATGTCGCCCCACGACTGGTTCAACGACACCTTCGGCGAGGGTCCCACGGCGGCCTTCCTCCTCGATCCGGACGGCCGCGTGGACCGTTCGAACGCGCTCGCGCGCGAGCTCCTCGGAATCGTCGAGGACCCGGTCGGACGGCCGCTCGCGGACCTACTGTCGCCGGCGAGCGCCTGGCTCGAGTCCGCGCGTGCCCACGCGCAGGCGGACGGTACACGGTTCTCGGTCGCGCGGGCGGTCCTCGAGCCCGCCGCTCGGGACCGTCGGCATCTGGTCGACGTCGAGCTCTATCCCCAATCGACCCCCGGGGCGGCGGGCGTACTCGTGATGATCAACGACCGGACGGGAGCCCACCGCGACAGCCCCGAATCCGCGCGTCTGTTCTACGAGGCGTTCCTCCACTCGACCAACGCGATGGAGCTGACCGACCGCGACGGGTACATCGTGGACGTCAACCCGGCGTTCGAGCGGATCTACGGTTACTCGCGAGAGGAGCTCATCGGTCGGCGGCCGAGCGTCGTCTCGAGCGGCCGGACCGACCTCGCCACGTACGAGCGGATGTGGAAGCTGCTCCTTGACCCGAACGTCGGGGCGTGGTCGGGCGAACTCGTCAACCGCGACCGGCGCGGCAACGAGCATCCCGTCCTCCTCGCGATCACCGCGATCCGGGCGCCGGACGGCTCGATCACGCACTTCCTCGGCGTCGCGGTCGACCTGACGGAGCGCAAGGCATGGGAACGAGGGGCGATGCATTCGGAGCGCCTCGCGTCCCTCGGCCAGCTCGCCGCGGGAGTCGCGCACGAGATCAACACGCCGCTCGCGAACATCACGCTCATCGCGGAGTCGATCCGTCGGCGAGCCACCGACCCCTGGACCCACGGTCGCATCGATTCCCTTCTCCATCAGACCGAGTCCGCCGCGCGGATCGTGCGGGGCCTCCTCGACTTCGCCCGCCGGCCCGAGACCAAGATCGGCGAGGTCGATCTCGGGGCGCTCGTCACGAGGTCAGTGAACTTCCTGCGCGGGAAGCAGAACGCCGACGTCGAGGTCGAGGTTCGCGTTCCGAGCGACCCGGTCGTCATCCGGGCCGACCGCGACCAGGTTGGCCAAGTGATCACGAACCTCGTTAACAACGCCTACGACGCGATCGATGGCCGAGGACGTCTCGAGGTCGATGTCTCGGCGACCGACGAGTGGGCGAGGATCCGAGTGACGGACGACGGCCCGGGGATCCCTCCGGAGGTCCGGGCCCACCTGTTCGAGCCGTTCTTCACCACCAAGCCGGAGGGGAAGGGGACCGGCCTCGGGCTCGCGATCTGCCACGGGATCGTCCAGTCCCACGGCGGGACGATCGAGGTCGAATCGACGCCCGGCCACGGGACGACGTTCGAAGTCCGTCTTCCCCGCCTCCCCCTCGTCCCGGGTCCGTTCGCCGCCTCGACGGGGTAGGCGGACCCGCCCGGGCGCCGGGGCGGGCGTCCCGGAGTCGACGGCCCGGGCCGTCCGGGGGCGAAGGTTATCTCTCTCCCGGCCGGTGTCGGCGCATGCGCCTCCTCGTGATCGACGACGACACGGTCTTCCGCGAGGAGCTCTCGACGTTGCTCAGCGACTGGGGCCACCAAGTCGAGAGCGTGAACTCGGCCGCGAAGGCGCTCGAGGCGCTCTCGATCGCCGAATTCGACGCGATCTTCTCGGACGTACGGATGCCCCGGATGAACGGCATCGAGCTCTTGCGCCAGGTCCGCGAACGATGGCCCCGGGTCTTTGTCGTCATGATCACGGGGTACGCGACCGTCGAGACCGCGGTCGAGGCGATGAAGCTGGGCGCTTTCGACTATCTCCGGAAACCGTTCCGCTCGGAGCACGTGCAGCGGATCATCGACCTGATCCAGGAGGAACGCGCGTTCTCGCACGGAGGCTTCGACGAGCGGGATCCCGTTCGGCTCGCCGAGCGGTGGGCGAAGGAGCGACGCGAGGTGCTCCTCCTCGGGGCGACCCCCAAACGGCCGATCCCGGGCGTGACGGTGATCGACCTCCCGATCTCGGAAGCGTCGGTCGGCTTCCGGGAGACCATCACGACGTTCGTCGAGTCGCATGCGCGGCCCGCCGTGGTCGTGGCGGGGATCGAGCGGCTCTTCCTCGCGCACCGGGCGGAAGAGATCGCGCAGATCCTTGGCGACGCGGTCGGCAAGATCGAAGGCAAGGGGCCGATCGGCATCGGCTTCGACCCGACCACGCTCCCCGAGCAGTCGGTCACGATGATCCGAACCGCGGTCTCCGCGGCCCGGGTCCACGGGACGCTCGGGGCGCTCGCGAACCCCCTGCGTCGCCTCATCCTCCGTCGGCTCGAGGAGGGGCCGACGTCGTTTACGGAGGTGATGAAGGCGGCCGGGATCGACGATTCCCCCAAGCTCTCCTTCCACCTGAGGACCCTCCAGGAGGACGGCCTGATCGCGCACGCGGGCGAGAACTACCGCCTGAGCCCGAGCGGCGAGGAGGCCGTGCGGATCCTGAAGGAGGTCGACGCGATCGGCTCCGCCGACCAGAACCGCATCCTCCTCTTCCCCGTCGGGACCCTGCCCGAACGCGCGCGTCGGGACGCCGCCCGCTGACGGGGGCGGTCCGCGGGCCGTGCCCCGTATCCGGCCGAGCGAGCCGTCGGCGTCGGGGGTCCCCGGTTTCCCCGAGCGACCCGTGGGCTTTATCTCCCGTCCCGCCCCGTCGCTCCGTATGGAGCGGCCGCGCGTAGTGATCATGGGGGCGGCGGGCCGGGACTTTCACAACTTCAACGTTCTCTACCGCGGAAAATCGGCCTACGATGTGGTCGCGTTCACCGCGGCCCAGATCCCGAACATCGCCGGACGCGCGTACCCGCCGTCGCTGGCGGGACCGGGGTACCCGAACGGGATCCCGATCGTCCCGGAACGGGACCTCCCCGACCTCGTGCGGCGCGAAGGGATCGACCTC
>JAKAVH010000104.1 GCA_021827545.1 Thermoplasmata archaeon | reverse complement strand
TAATTCCGACATGCTGCCAACTCGAATCGCCCCGATACCGAGAGCGGTCCCGGAGCGGCCGGTCGGTGGCCGGTTCGGTCAGCGGCGGTCGACCGTGCGCCGCTCCGGCAGCATCGGCAGCGGAACGTCAGACGGTGTGACGGGGGTCGTTCGGTAGACTCCGTAGTACGGTACCCGAGAGGTGATCACCGAGCGAAACGCGGCCCGCAGTTGCGAATCGGAGAGACCTCGGGTCGGCACGAGGTCATCGTTTCGATTGAGACAGCCTTTGAGCTCGCCCCGGTGGGTAACGCGGATCCGGTGGCAGTTCAGGCAGAATTCGGGATTGTCCACGGGATCGACGACCTCGACTTCGGTCCCGTCGAACCGGTAGATGGTGCGGTGGTGCATCTCCCGAATCAGCCGGCCATCGGCATGAGCGTCCAACCACCGCCGCACCGACGCGATGTCGACCATCCATTCCGGATGGTGCGAGTACTCGGGCATGTACTGGATGAGCTGCAGCTTCAGCCCGGGACGAGAGCGGGCGAAATCGATCATCGTGCGGAGGCTTCCGACGGTTTCCCGGAAGACGACCACGTTCAGTTTGACCGGGGTGAGACCAGCTCGGATCGCCGCCTCCACGCCGTCCAGCACGGGGGAAAGTGATCCGCCTCGGATCGCTCGGAACCCCGCCGGATCGACCGTGTCGATCGAGACGTTGACGCGCTTCAATCCGGCCGAGCGGAGGGACGTCGCCCGACGCCGGAGCATCGAGCCGTTTGTCGTGAGCGACACGTCGGGTACCTGGATGACGGTGCGCCGTACGATCTCCTCCAGGTCGGTCCGGACGAGCGGTTCCCCGCCCGTGAACTTGACCGAGCGAACCCCGAACTCCCGTCCGATCGCCACCAGTCGCTCGACTTCGGCCGGCGTGATCTCCTCGCCGTGGGGGCTCCTCGGATGGTCGACCGCGCCGAGGCCCTCGTCGTGGCAGTACACGCAGGAAAAGTTGCACCGCTTGGTGACGCTGATGCGCAGGTCCGTCACGCCCCGCCCGAATGCGTCGACAATCATCGATATCCGGCTATCGCCGGGCGACCACTAAGCTCTTTGGGCGGTCGAACGCACGGATGTTGATCGAACGTCCATCCCCCGATCGCCGGGTCACGGAGTCCCCCCGCCCCGGGCAGGCATCGACCACCGACTCGGGACCGGACCTCGTTCAGCATCTCGTTGCCGGGTGAGCTAGAATCGCCCGTGCGCGGAAGATGTGTGCCCCCGTCGGTCGTGGGCCCGGCGGGGAAGGCGATCCGTAACCGAAGGAACACCGATCTCGGCCTCTGCCGACGAGGCGAGCCGGCTGGGCCGGTCCGCTCGCGAGGTCGGTTCTATCGGCCATGCGGCAGGAAGGGGCCGGGGACGGGATCCCCTTCGGTGAACGACCAGCCCGGGGCTCTCCCGCTAGCGTGATCGCGGGAAGCCGCACGCTCCGCAGACAACATCTTGGGGAGTGACGAACGGGGCACCGCAGCGGGAGCACCGCTGGCTCAGCGCCGAGAGCATGGGTGGCGGCGGAGGCGAGAACGGGGAAGGAGTCGGGGGTGGCGCGGGCCCGGGCGCGTAGGCGTACCCTCCCAGAGGTGGGGGAGAGATTGGGGACGGAGGGGGCGTCGGAGGCGGCGGTACCCAACCGACGGGGCTTCCCATGCCGGGCGCGTCGCTGCTCGCGGGCGGGGGCACCAGTCCGTAGTCGACCGCTGGCCGACGCCCACGGCGGCGGAAGGCGAGGACGGCGGCCGTCGCGCCTCCGAGGACCGCCGCCACCACTCCCACCTCAAAGAGCAGGAGGGGAATGCCGAAGATCGTCGGCGAGCTCGGCGGCGTTGTGGTGCTCCGAGCGGGCGCCGCCCCGGGAGTGAGCCCCCAGAATAGCGTAGGGTCGCCGCTCAAGCCATAGACGGTGAGCTCGACGGAGTAGTCGGCGGTCAGGGCTACCGTGAAGTTCGTGTATCGGACCCCGTTGATGTACACGCGGCTCGCGAGGATCTGTTCGAGCGTGGCGTTCGCCACATCCCGGTACGGAATCATCACGACGAGGGTTCCGTTTACCGTCGCTGCGTACGTCACGGAGATGCTGCCGTTGCCTTGGGCGACCCCGGTGACCGTGACATTGTAGCCCACGGCCGTCGTGTTCTGCGAGCTCGAGACCGAAGTCGGGGATGGGCTCTTCGTCAGCACGAAGTCGATCACCTCGTTCGAGTCGAGGGTGACGTTCTCGGAGAACGGGAAATATCCGGGGGCGGAGACCGAGAGGGTGTACGTTCCCGAGGTCAGGGAGATCTCGTAGAAACCGGTCGCATTCACGTACGCCGCAAAGCCGTTCACGAGGACGGACGCGTTCCGCGGGTCGACCGTTCCTTGGAGGGTCCAGCTCGACGGCGACGGCGCGAGGTCGATCGAGAGGCGCGTCACGGCGCCGGCCGTCACGTTGGCTTCGAGCAGCTCGGCCCCGTAACCCGACGCAGTCGCGGAAACGTAGTACTCCCCTGGAGCCAAGGAGACGTCGAACGACCCGTTCACGACGGGCACGATCACTCCGTTCGCCGTGACCGTCGCCGTCGACGGGGTCACCGTCCCCTCGAGATAACCGTACGCGGGAAGGAGGGAGAGCACCACCGAGACGACGACGGTGGTGCCGACCGTCACGCTCACGAGGTTGGAGTACGGGGCATACCCGGCGAGGGTGGCGTTGACAAAGTACTCGCCGGGTAGGACGACGAGTTGGGCCGTCGCGTTCGCCAAGGGAATGGGCCGACCGTTAACGGTCACGGCCGCGTCCGCGGGCTGCACCTTGAGGTCGAGATCTCCCGCTCCTTGGAAGGTGACCGACTCGCCGAGCGGCGCGCCGTTCACCTCGACCGTCCCGGAGGATGGGCTCGCAAGGTAGAACGACGGGGCCGTCACGAAGTACGGATACGTGCCGTTCCCCGCTTCGAACGTGATCTCCGAATAGGCGCTCGTCGTCGGAACCGTCGCGTTCTTCGTCACCCCGCCGAACGTCACCGACCACTGGAGGCCCCCCGCGAGGGTGCTCTCGCTGAACGTGACCTCATACTTCGTCGGCTCAATCGGGGAGTATTCGATCTCGAGGGACGTCTGTTGGGGTACCGACAGGTTGCCCGACGAGGGCGACGCCGTGTAGCCGGCGACATCGCCCGCGGCGAACGGATACGAGCCGTTCCCGGCGAGGAACCGAACGACCGACCCGGTCGACGTCGCGCTCACCCCCCCGAGCGTGAACGACCAGGCGGTACCGGACGGAAGGC
Source organism: Thermoplasmata archaeon (assembly GCA_021827545.1). The sequence continues at coordinate 6,091 of JAKAVH010000104.1, read as the reverse complement.
CGGTTTCGGAGATCGTAATCGCGCTCATCGATCCGAGGACTCGTACCGAGTACCAGGGCTGGATCCCGCCTCCCCCGAGCATCGGATTGGTATTGAGCGAGGCCGGGTCGATCCACGGCGCGTACGTTTGGACCTGGGTCGCCTGGTCGTACCATATGTACAAGGCCAAGGCGTTCAGGATGTGCTCGACGAGGTTGTAGTCGAGCGTTCGCTGCGCCCCCGGGGCGAGTCCGGCCGCGGTCTCGGCCCAGTACACCGAGGTCTCGTACGCGAGCCCTTGGCAATCGGGTCGAATCGGGACTTGATTCGCCCAGTGGATGAGGTCGGCAAACGAGGAGACTTGGGCGTAGCCGCAGCTCGCGTTTTCGAACGCGGGTGTCGCCAGCGTCTGGAAGACCGAATCCGGGTACGTGAAAGTCGAGTTCGGCAGCGCCATGGGGGCGAGGTAATCGGTCGGGTCGGGATAATCGGGGAGCCAGCCCAGCGAGTACAGGGGGAGGGGACTCTGGCCGGCCGGGCTCCCTATCGTGTACTCAATCATTTGCGGAAACGTCAAGACGAGCGGAAACGGCTGGAGCGAGCCGTTCGTCAACGCACGAATCTCCTCGATCAAGAGCTGAGCCGCCGCATTCTCGCCGACGGACGATCCTGTTAGCTCCGCGATCGGGAACCGGCAGGGGGTCGCTCCCGAGCACGACGCGAGTTCCGCATCGTAGTACGGCGACGAAGGATTCCGGGCCTCGGCCAACCACCAGGCCGCACTGCCGTTCACCGACGGATCGGTCCCCGGATTCCCGGTCGGGAACGACACATTCGCCGGGAAATAGTTGCCCATGAACTTCGGGATCGGTCCGCCGGTGACATAGCCCCAGGTCACATTGTCGACGGTGTTCACCGACGCGTTCACCGTCGCGTACGGAAACGCCTGAGCAACGAAGTTGCGGAGCGCGATACTCGCGAAGAAGTTGCCCGGGACGTTCACTCCGCCGGTCGGGTCGAGTGACTGAGCGAGAGTCACGTTGAAGTCGAGGTTGAATGGGAGAAAATACGTACTTAGCGTGGGGGCAATCGAAAAGCCGATCTTCCCTTCTCGGGCGAGTTGCACGAGCGCGGAGGAGTTCGCTTGGTCGATCTGGGCTATGTCAGCGGTCCCGGATCCGTAAGCGGCCAGTCCAGCGGTCGCGTTCGGCTCCCAGTGAACGTCGACGGTCGGAACATAAGAGCCGGGCGCCGGTTCGCAGGTCGAAAGACCCGCACAGAAAGGCTGAGCGTAGGCCGGGTTCGCCGCGAGCTGATACGATTGATTGGAGAGGGCGACCTCGTAGTATGGACCGGAGCCCACCATTCGGTATTGGACGCCGGGTTGTACGGCGGGGTTGTTGTTCGCGAGTTGCTGGAAGGCGTCCCAATACTCGGGGCCCATCGCTGCAACCGCGGATCGGAACGCCGCGGAGCTGGTGCTCGTTGCATTGCCCGGAAGCAGGCACGGACCGTCTCCGTTCGCCGCTCGAGTTCCGGGGAATCCGGGCACGCCGGCTCCCATCGCCGTGAACCAGCCGCACGGCTCGATCGACGCGCCCAGCTGCTCGGTCACCAGCATGAGAAACTCCGGCCAATCGTGCCCGCTCCCCGACGCATTGAAGGTAATGCAACCGTTCGCGTCCGTCTGCGCGATCGCCGGGCAGTAGGCCGAGTCGTTCACCGCCATTGAGCCGAGGACGTTCGACGGGGTATTGTTGAGGGGAGCGTGAATCCCATTGTCCCACCCCCCGTTTCCGAAGGGAAGCAGGGCCTGAGCCTGAATCCATCCGGGCTGTACTTGGTACCCCGGTAGGTCGGTGAAGGAAAGCGACCGGGCCAAGGAGAACATCACGTCCGACGGGTAGACGGGCCAGCTCGCGCCGGTCGACGGGTCGTAAAAGCGGGCATGGGGGTCGATCACAAATGTCCAGTACTGGGGAAGCCCAGTCGACCCATTCGTGCCGATGAGCGTTGACCCGTAGAGGCTGACGCATCCCGGTCCCGGGACGCAAGTGGCGAGCTCTGGCAGGAAGGTATCCTGCGAGGAGCCGTTGAACTCGATGAGCGTCTGATACACGTTGAGAATTGGTTCGGCGCTGGCCGTGTTGTAGGCGACCGATGGATCGACGGTGGGGGCTCCCCCGGGGGCGATCTCGTAAACCTGCAAGGTTCCCGGGTGGGCGTCGATCAGAGGAGCGCTCGGAGTCCCGGAAGCGGAGGTTTCCGTGGCCCGGACAGGAGCCGACGCCGAGTGATGGGCGGCTACGGAAGGCGTGGCGGGAGCCGATGGGCTGAGCGATATGCTCCCCGTCAGCGAGGAAAAGACCACGACGGCCGATAGCGCCCAACAGGCGACGAGAACGGGGCCGATCGTATCCCTTCGAACCACAGAACCCCGTTGACCGCTACCCGCCCGTATGGCGTTTCGGGGTTAACTAACTATGCCAAAGAAGGGAATGCTGAGAAGGTATGCTCAGCGCAATCGCGAAGCTCTCGGTTACGCGAAGCGCGTCCGGCTCTCCCCTTCGCCTCTGGCGCCGAACTGGCTACCCGGGTTAGAAGATTCACGCCGCCCATCCGAACGATGTTCGGCTCACTTCTGCGTCCAACTCCGGGTAAGATCTGCTCCCCGACCGAGGGAGGGAGGCGAGGTTCAGTCGAGATAGAAGGGAGGTGGGCGTCAACTCCACCCACGGTCCTATAGGATGGGTGGGTCCGGCGATCGCCGGGTCGGTCCCGAACGACGCGCTGTCATAGGCCGGCCGTTCGTACCCAAGAGCCTTAGGGGCCGGTACCTACGCGAACCAGATAAGCCGGCGACCGGAATTCGTCTCGGGAAGGTGCCGATGGAGCCTACCAGCCGCTCGGGCTCCGTGGCGAGCGAAGAAGGGGTTTCGTTCCCTCTCTTCGACCGACCTCCGGCCCTGATTCATTTCTTGGATAACGCCGAAGAGGCGATTCGCCGTCGACTTGCCCGGCTCCGGTTGTTCGAGCGGGTGTTCTTGCTCGAGCGCGACTGGATGACCCGGATCACGATGTTGATGGTGATCCTCGCCCTCTTCTGGGGAGCGGTCGGGGGGTTCGATGCCTTCGGGTTCCAAACCCAAGCCGTGGCATACGCGACCGATGCCCCGCTCCACCTCTCCACCATGGAGATCTACTCGTCGATCACCCTTCACGGAATCCGCGAGTTTTTCGGCTTCGTTCAACAGCTCGAGATGGCGGTGCTCGGCCTGCTCGTCGTGAATGCGCTCGGGGTCGTTCCTCGCCACAAGTGGGCCTTGTATGCCGCCGTGGGGCTCGTCAATGCGTCGATCCTTCTCTTCGAGGGGCCGGTCTACTTGTTGCCGTTCAACGACAACTACTTTCCGGCCGTTGGGTGGTACTTCCTCTCGCCGCTCGGAGTCGCCGGACACAGCTCCTACATTGTCAGCCCGCTCTGGTTCCTAGGCTGGCTCGCGCTCGCCGCCGGCGTGCTCCTCTGGGCCGGCTGGATGGTCTCGATCATCCGACGGTGGTATCGGAGTCGGTTCGTCGGACCTCGTTTCCTATCCGGTGGCATTCCCGTCTTTCTGTGGTTCGTCCTCGGCACCCTTGTCCTGGTGCCCCTCACCTACGTCCCGGTGGTCGTCGCTGCTATCTGGGACATGGGGGCGGCGTACGCCGGCTGGTCGCTCAGTCCTTTGGCGAACCAAGTGATCTTTTGGATGTTCGGCCATTCGATCGTCTACTTGCTGTTCCTGCTGCCGATTCTCGCGCTCTACTTGCTCGTTCCGATTTTGGCCCGTCGCCCGCTCTACAGTTATCGGTACGCCGTGATTGCCGCTTTGCTGTTCGTCGCGCTGACCCCCCTCTTAGGAATCCACCATCTGTACCTTACCACATTGCCCGGCGCGGCGACCTGGCTGACGATGGCCCTTTCGTTCGCCATCGTGGTTCCGTCCGCCATCACCTTCTTTTCGCTGTGGATGACGTTGAAGGGCGTCCCGGCGGCTCGGTGGGAATGGAACGCCGTCGCGCTGTTCACTCTCCTCAGTTTCGCCGGGGCGATCTTCGGCGGTCTGACCGGACCGGTTGTCGCGACGGTGCCGTGGGATGTGGACACGCACAACAGCCTCTTTGTGCTGGCGCATTTCCACGCCATCACCATCCTGTCGATCGCGGCGGGCGGGTTCGCGCTCCTCTATGCGCTTTTTCCGATTCTCACGGGACGACGATGGTTCTCCCGTCGGCTGGCGCACGCCCACTTCGCGGCTACCTTGGCTGGGGGCGTACTGCTCGTCCTGATGATGGACGAGTTGGGGAACCTCGGTCTCCTTCGGCGAGCGGTCATCTTCCCGATCACCCCCCAAGTCACGCTCGACCAGCTCCTGCTCTTCATCGGGATTACCGTTGTCCTCGTCGGTCAGTTGTTCTTCGTGGCGAACGGTGCGCTCACGGTCTTCCGGGGCGCTCTCTTCAGCTCGCAAGGATTGTCGTTCGATGAAGCCGTCCGATCCGCGGCCCAATCCACGGCCCTTCGTTCGTCGGAAGTGCCACCGGCCGACCAACCGTTCCATCGGCGCGTGCCCCGCGCCCGACGGGAGCGCGCCGAACGGGTCTGGGCGGGAGTCCTCGTCATCCTGCTGTCGGGTGTCCTCGTCGTGGCAACGCCAGGGACACTCACGGTAGCGAACGGTATCGCCGGTGACCCGGCGTTTCCCTCTGGCACGGAATTCGTGACGGCGTACGGCCAGCAGTACTTCTGGACGGTGAACGAGAGTGGCGCGGTGAGCGCCTCGTTTGACAATCTGATCGTGGCCTATGCCGGCCAGTGGATTAGCCTGAATCTGACCGCGTCCGGGGCAACGCAATCGGTCTATATCCCGTTCCGAAGCCAGCCGATGGTCAACGTCCAAGTGGTCCCGGGGACCATCGCTCACGCCCTCTTCCAGGCCCCGAGCGCGCCCGGTGTCTATGGCGTGCCGGATGGCGAGTACGATGGACCTTGGTTCGGTCAGGACGTGGCGGCCTTGGTGGTTCTCCCCCCCGCGGGCAGTTCGTTCAGCAGCCTCGCTGCCTTCCAAGCCGCCCAGGGGTCCGGCGATCTGTACGACCCCCCAATCCAATCCGCCGCTAGCGCGGATCTCGTGGCGAATGGGGAGGGACTGTTCAACTATTCGGTGCCCGCCCCCACGCTGACCGCGACGGTACCGACCACGGGTGGTCCGGTCGCATTCATGTGGGTCGTGCCGCTCTCGAGCATCGGGATCGACAACTACCTGGTGAATGTCACGTCGACGAACCCGAACCAGCAGATCGACTATGTGATCGCCCACAACTACACCCTTCCCTATCAATTCGGCCTCTACCACCTCGACCCGCAGGCCGGCTTGGTGCCGGTCGCGACCCAACCGGTGCGAGTCAACCAACCGATGACCGAGAGCGCGACCCTCCGACCGGGCGCCTACGTCTATGGGATTGCCACCCCCGTAGCGTACTCGTACAATCCCAACGGAGAGTCCGGCCTTTCGACCGGCGAACAGACCGGACTTGTGATGGGTCTGTGGGGGATTCTGTGGGTGAGCTAATCCCAACCCCGGCTCATCCTCCCCGGCGGAGTCGGGGCCACCTGAGCCCGTTCACGATATTTGGATTGGCGGCAATCCTAGCGGCGGCCGGTGCGCTGTTTGAGATGTCATACTACGATGGCTCTCCGATCGGATCGTCGGCGGTCTTCGGCACGACGCTCGGCATCCTGTTGGCGCTCATCGCCTTCTTCGTGATCGGCCTCCGAGCCCCGCCGAACGAGTGACTCGGCCCTCGCCGGAGGCCCGCGGAATCCCGGCCCCCATCCCATCCCTACGGGGTGAAGAGGGTCCAGTCGCGCGAGAGGTTCTGGAACGGCCCCGGTGGAGATGGAACCTCCCGATCCCAAGAGTCCGACCGCAGGCACGCGGGTCGAAGCGAAGGTGAGGCGAGTGCCACCCCACGGGACGAGCGACCTTCTCCGGATCCCGGGGAGTCCAGAGGGACCGGGGCAACGGCCGGGGTGAACCCAGCTCGGGGGCCCCGAGCTCTTGCGACCTGA
>JAKAVH010000124.1 GCA_021827545.1 Thermoplasmata archaeon | reverse complement strand
ATCGACGCGAAGCGGATCAGCGGCTCGACCTCGGGCGGCTCCTGGACGGGAATGAGGATCCGCCGGTACATCGTCAGGCCTTCCCGATCAGCGGCAGGAGCGCGAGGTCGAGCGAAAGGACGTTAACGAACGGTACGCCGAGGTACGGGATGAGCGGGTTCACGATGTGCGCGTTCACGAACCCCTGGAGGAACGCGATCGAGAGGTTCGTGGCGGCGGCGACCCGGGGGACCTGGACGAGGACGGCCTCGGGGACTAGGTCCGGGTCGAGCGACGACGCCGACGGGGCGGCCCAATCGAACGGCACCGTCGCGTTCACACTGAGGTTGCCATAGAGCCGCATGTACGATAGGGTTTCGTTGAGGAGGCTGCGGAGCGCGGGGTCGCTCGGGCCGGGGACACTACCGGCTCCGAGCGTCATGTTGTAGTCGGTGAGTGAGGGGCGGGCCCAGAAGAGGTACGGTGCGCTCAGGTTCTGGGCGATGAGCGACGAGCCGACCACCGTGCCGTTCGGGCCGTGCAGAAGCGAGCCGTTGGCGGTCCCCGGGGCGATCAGCTCGGCGATCCCGGTCACGACCAGCGGGTAGGCGACCCCCGCACCGAGGACCACGAGCACGAGGACGACGGCGGTCGCCCGCAGGTGGCCGGCGGCCGAATGGACCCGCGCGGGCGGGCGCGGGGCGGGCGGCGCGGCGGGCGCGCTCATAGGCCTCCGAGCGGGAGCAGGTGGCCGACGATCCCGCCGACCTGGGCCGAGAAGGAGGTCGTACTGAGGTAGCTGAGCAGGAGGTAGAGCAGCTTGATCCCGACGAACGCGCTCACGAGCCCGCCGAACCCGTAGAGGATCAGGTTGCGACGCAGGAGGTCGATCGCGCTGCGCGGTCGGAACGGGACCCCGACGATCGCGAGCGGGATCAGGATCGGGATGATAAGACCGTTGAACAGGAGCGCGGAGAGGACCGCGAGGTGCGGATTCGTCATCCCGAGGATGTTCATGATCTCGATCCCCGGAAGCGTCGCCGACCCCGACCCGATGAAGATCGCCGGGATGATCGCGAAGTACTTCGCGACGTCGTTCGTGATCGAGAACGTCGTGAGGGCACCCCGCGTGATCAGGAGCTGCTTGCCGATCGACACGACCTCGATCAGCTTCGTGGGATCGTTGTCGAGGTCGACCATGTTGCCGGCCTCCTTCGCGGCGCTCGTGCCGCTGTTCATCGCGAGGCCCACGTCGGCTCGGGCGAGCGCCGGGGCGTCGTTCGTCCCGTCCCCCGTCATGGCGACCAAACGGCCCTTCGCCTTCTCCCGATCGATGAGCAAGAGCTTGGACTCCGGTCGCGCCTCGGCGACGTACTCGTCGACCCCGCTCTCGCGGGCGATCGCGGCGGCCGTGAGACGGTTGTCGCCGGTGCACATGATCGTGCGGATCCCCATCGTCTTGAGCTCGCGCAGGCGGTCGCGGATCCCCGGCTTCACCACGTCCTTGAGGAAGACAAGGCCGATCGCCCGGCGGTTGAACGAGATCGCGAGCGGGGTCATCCCCTCCTTCGACGCCTCGGCCGCGGCGCGGCGCAGCTCGAGCGGGAGGACCGCCCCGTAGGTCTCCATCGCCTGAAGGGACCCCTTGAACACCTCGACCCCGTCGGGGAGGGTGATCCCGCTCATCCGTCGCTCGGCGGTGAACGGCAGGACCTTGAACTTCCCGGGCTCGAGCCGGCGCGTCGGCGCGTTCCGCCGGGCGGCGAGTCGGACGATCGAGCGGCCCTCGGGCGTGTCGTCCAGGCTCGAGGCGAGGAGCGCCCCCTCGAGCAGCTCGGGCATCGGGACCCCCGGCGCGGCAACGAACTGAGAGGCGAGGCGGTTGCCGACGGTGATCGTGCCGGTTTTGTCGAGGATCAGCACGTCGAGGTCTCCGGCCGCCTCGACGGCCTTACCGGACTTCGTGATGACGTTCGCGCGCGCGGTCCGGTTGATGCCCGAGATCCCGATCGCGGGCAGGAGCGCGCCGATCGTCGTCGGCATCAGGCAGACGAACAGGGCCACGATCGTCCCGAGGTCGACCGTGACGATGTCGGTGAAGTGGGCGAGGTAGACGAACGTCACGACGACCGTGAAGAGCGCGACCGTCAGCGCCGAGAGCAGCACCCCGAGCGCGAGCTCGTTCGGGGTCGGCTCGCGGCCCTGGCCCTCGACGAGCCGGATCAGCCGGTCGAGGAACGACTCGCCCCGCACGGCCGTAACCCGGATGCGGGCCGTCCCCTGGAGGACCTGCGTGCCCCCGAGCACGCTCGTCTTGTCGCCGCCGCTCTCCCGGGTGACCGGCTCGGACTCGCCGGTCATCATCGCCTCGTCGATCAACGCCGCGCCCTGCGTGACGTCCCCGTCCATGGGGACAGGCTCGCCAGGGCGGATCTCGACGGTGTCCCCGACGTGGAGGACGTCCGACGGCACCCACTGGGTCGTGCCGTCCGGCAGCACCTGACGGGCCCGGATGCCGCTGCGGATCGTCCGCAGCGCGTCGGCCCGCGCGCGGCCCTGCGCCTCCGCGATCGCCGTCGAGACGTTCGCGAACCAGAGGGTGAGGAAAAGGATGACCGTGATCCACAGGTAGTACGACGGGTTGTACGTGCCGACGAGGTCGGGAAACACCCGGGGCACGAGCGTGATCCCGACGAGGAACAGGAAGAGCACGTAGACGCAGAACATCACGGGCGAGCGGACCTGCTGGCCGGGGCGGAACAGCTTGAACGAGTCGACCAGCACCCGGACGATCGAGGTGTGGGGAACCCGGCGGACCGAGACCACCGACCCCGGCGGGGGAGCGTCCTCGTCCATCTAGGGGCCTCCCACGATCTGGGCGAGCGGACCGAGCGCGATGACCGGCAGGAACAGCAGGACCGAGACGATGATCAGGAAGAGCGTGATGTAGACCGTGAAGGTCGCGCTCGCCGTCCGCAGCGTCCCCGGGCCCGGGGGGAGGACGCTCTCCTCCGAGAACATCCCGCCGACCTTGAGCATCGCGAAGATCGGCACGAAGCGGCCGAGGAGCATCACGAGCCCGCCGGCGATGTTGAAGAACCACGTGGTGTCGTTGAACGACGAAGCGCCGAGCGCGCTCCCGTTGTTGGCCGCCTCGGACGTGAACTCGTAGAGGACCGCCGTGAACGTGTGCGCCGAGGCCGGCAGCGACCCGGACGCGACCGTCACGAAGCCGCCGGCGACCGCGAGGACGAACGGCACGAGGATGAGCGCCGGGTGCGTGAGGAGCGCGAGCGCCGCCCACTTCACGTGGCCGGTCCCTACCTTCTTGCCGAGGTACTCGGGGCTCCGCCCGACCATGAGTCCGCCCACGAAGATCCCGAGGATGGCGAACAGCAGGAGCATCCCGAACCCGGTGCCGTCGCCGCCCGGGGTGCTCTGGGTGAACATCCCGAACAGAAGGACGAGCTGGGCGACCGGGGCGAGCGCGCCGATCTGCATGTTGTTCGCGCCCGTGTTCGTGTAGACGCTCACGACCTGGAAGAGCGAGCCGTCCGTGAGGCCGAAGCGGGTCTCCTGGCCGACCGGGTACCCTGCGGTCTGCGGGCCGAGGCCCGAGAGTCCCGCCAGCGCGGGGTTCACCGCCGCCTGGTACGCCACGAAGAGACCGAGCGCGATCGCGAAGACGATCAGGATCGTGCCCATGAACGGCCACGCCTCGCCCTTGCGCCGCACGATCTGGCCGAACGCGAACGGCGTCGAGAACGGGATCAACATCATCGCGAACGTTCCGAGGAGGTCCGAGACCGCGCTCGGGTTCGCGAGCGGGCTCGCCGCGTTGGTCGAGTAGAACCCGCCGCCGTTCGTCCCGAGGAAAGAGATCGCCTGGAAGCTCGCGACCGGGCCGAGGTAGATCGTCTGGGTTCCGCCGGTGAGCGGGTGAGCGATCGCGTAGTTGGTGAGCGTCTCGGGGACCCCCAGCAGCACGAGCGCGAGGGCGAGGAGGAACGCGAGAGGCATGAGGACCCGGGTCATCGTGCGGACGAGGTCGACGTAGAAGTTCCCGAGCGTCCCGTCCTTGCGGACGAACCCGCGGACCATCGCGGCGGCGACCGAGAGCCCGGTGGCGGCCGACAGGAAGAGCGCGAGGGGCCAGGCGACCATCAGCGCGCCGAGGCTCAACTGGCTCTCGTTCGTGAAGTGCGTGAAGTCGGTGTTCGTCGTGAAGCTCGCCGCCGAGTGGAACGCGAGCGTCCAGTGCATGTTCGGCGCCCCGGTCGCGTCGAGCGGCAGCGCGTGCTGGAGCGCGAGGAAGACGAAGAGGAACACGAAGACCCCGCCGTTGACGAACAGCACCGCGAGCATGTACTCGCTCGAGCGCATCGCACTGCGCGGCGACGTGCCGAGCAACCGGTAGAGGGCGCTCTCGATCGGCGCGAGGATCGCGTCGCCGAACGCGGGCCGGTTCATGTAGACGCGGCCCAGGTACGCCCCGAACCACGGAGCGATCGCCACGACGAGGCCGACCAGCAGGACGACGTCCCAGACCGAGCGGAAGTCGAACACGGGCCCCCGCGCGCCTCAGAACCTCTCGGGATGAATCATCGAGTAGACCAGATACACCGCGAGCGCGACCGAGAGTACCGTCAGCGCCACCAATCCGAGGTTCTGGGCTACCCAGTCGAGCGGGCCCATCGCGCACGCTCCGCTCGGTCGCACCCGAGGGAGGTTATTTAGCGTCAGTGACCGAGCCGCACCACCGCGCGGGCGCGCCGGAAGGCTTATCCCGAGCCCCCGGCGGCCGGCCGACCCTTGGCCTCGTCCGCGGCGCGCGCCCGTCGCCCCTCGGCCGAGAGGCGCCGCACGATGCGATGCATCGCCTTCTCCCGTCGGACCTCGGCGGCCTGGTAGCCGACGTCGCGCGTCGCCCGGGTGAGCAGGACCACGACGCGCCCGAGCGAGCTTCGCCCCGTGCGACCGCGCCGCTGGATCGCCCGAATCTCGCTCGGGACCGATTCGAAGAAGACGACGAGGTCGACGTCCGGCACGTCGAGACCCTCCTCGGCGACGCTGCTCGCGACCAGGATCGGGAACCGCCCGTCGCGGAACCCCGCGAGGATCCGGGCCTGGTCCTTCTGGTTCATGCCCCGGTCGCCCGGGTCGCGGGTCGACTGGCCGACGAACCGGCCGACGGTCCAACCCTCCTGTTCGAGCGTCGACTGGATCGTCTGGATGGTGTCGCGGTACTGGGCGAAGACGAGGATCCGCGCGCGTCGACCGGTCGCGGCCGCGAGCGTGGTCCGGACGAGGTCGACCAGCGCGTCGAGCTTCGGATGGGACGGCTCCCGAGTGCCGCGCAGGAACGCTTCGGCGGCGGCGCGCGCGGCGACGACCTCCGGCAACTTCAGGACCGCGAGGTCCCCACGGCTCGGCTTCGGCTTCACCGCCAGGCGGTCGAGATACTGGACGAACGGGGCGACCCCTTGGGTCTCGAGACGCTCCTCGGCGTGGTGCAAGTGCAGGAGCACGAGCTGGTGGAAGAGCGGGCCGAACCGGCGCACCATCGGTCCGGGTCGCGCGAAGATCTCCGCTCGAAGCGCGATCAGGTCCTTCACCGAGAGCGACGCGATCGGCTTCTTCCTCAGGTACCCCATCTTCTGCAGCTTGCGGGCGGTCGCGCGGGCGGCCTCCGCGAGCCGGTCGCGGATGTGCGCCGCCGTCGGCGAGAGGTCGACCCACACGTAGTCGACCGTGACCGGCTGAACGTACTCCCGCACCCCTTCGTCGTCCCGCGAACGGGCCTCGATGCGCCGGACCCCGAGCGCGGCGACGACCTCCTCGATCCGCTCGTCCCGGCCGCCGGGGGACGCGGTGAGGGCGAGGACCCGACCGGCGGGGGGCCGCTCCGCGAGGTAGCGGGCCGCGATCGGCACGTAGACGTACTTGCCGACGGCGTGGTGGGCCTCGTCGAAGACCGCGAGCGCGACGTCCTTGAGGTCGTAGCGACCCGACGCGAGGTCGTTCTGTACGATCTCGGGCGTGGCGAACACGCAGTCGGCGGACTCCCAGGCCCCTTCCCGGACCGGACGCCGGACCGTCCCCGTGAACCGCGCGAGCCGTAGCGGAAGGAGCCAGCGGGCGAACGACTCCGCGTGCTGCTGGACGAGCGGACGCGTCGGGGCGAGGAAGAGGACCTTGCCGACGTCGCGCCGCAGGACCTCGGCGGCGAGGAGGGCGGCGATGACGGTCTTCCCGAGGCCCGTCGGCAGAACGACCAGGAGGTCCTCGGTGAGCCCGATGCGGGCGAGATCGATCTGGAAGGGGAGGGCGCGGAGCGTCCCGGACCTTAGGAGGGGATGCTCGATCTGGCCCTCGACGACGCTCCAGACCCCCGGCAGCGCGTCCGGACGGGGCCGACCGACTCGGAGCGGGGGCGCCGCCGCCACCCCCGCCGCGGGCGAGAACTCGTCCAGCCGACGTTGCCGGCTCACGGGAACTTCCCCCGGGTCCGCGTACCGCGGGGACCGCGTCCGGAAGCGCGCTCGCGCCCCGTGGGGCCGGCTCGGAGGTCTGCGACCGTAGGCCCCTCCGCGTCGAGCGGCTTCGACTCAGGCCTTCGGCCCGACCGGTCGGAGGGAGTCCCGACCCCCGAGATAGGGGCGGAGGACCTCGGGGACCGTGACCGAGCCGTCCGGCTGCTGGTACTGCTCCAGGATCACGGCCATGGTCCGGGAGGTCGCGACCGCCGTCGAGTTGAGCGTGTGCGGCACGACCTTCCCCGGCCGCCCGGCCTTGCCCATCCGGATGCCGAGACGACGGGCCTGGTAGTCGGTGCAGTTCGAGCAGCTCACGACCTCCCGGTACGCCTGCTGACGGGGAAACCAGGCCTCGATGTCGTACTTCTTCGCCGCGACCGTCCCGAGGTCTCCCGTGCAGACGTTCACTACTCGGTAGGGCACGCCGAGCCGTCGCACGATCTCCTCGGCGTTCGCCCGAAGCTCCTCGTGGAGCCCGGCCGACTCCTCGGGCCGGCAGAAGACGAACTGCTCGACCTTCTCGAACTGGTGGACCCGGAAGATCCCCTTCTGGTCGACCCCGTGGCCGCCGATCTCCTTGCGGAAGCACGGGCTCAGGCCGGCGAGCCGGAGCGGAAGTCGGTCCTCGTCGAGGATCTCGCCGTGGTAGAGCGCCGCCAGCGGGTGCTCGCTCGTCGCGATGAGGTAGAGGTCCTCGCCCTCCACCTTGTACATGACGTTCTCGAAGTCCGCGAGGTCGGTGACGCCCTCGTACGGCTCGCGCCGCAGGAGGTACGGAGGCGCGACCGGGAGATACCCCCGCTCGACTAGGAGGTCGAGGGCGAACCGCTGGAGAGCGAGGTCGAGCAGGACGATGGGCCCGGTCAGATAGTAGAACCCCGAGCCGCTCGCCCGATGCGCGCGATCGAATTCCGCCATCCCGAGCGCTTCCAGGACCTCCCCGTGAGCCCGGAGGGCGGGGTTCGGGCCCGCGGGAGTCCCCCAGGTGGCGACGACCGCGTTCTCCGAGTCGTCCTTGCCGGCCGGAACCGACTCGTCCATAAGGTTCGGGAGGCGCATCAGGAGCGCGTCGCGTGCGCGCCGTTGCTCCCCTTCCCGGGCCTCGGCCTCGCGCAGCGCCGTCGGGATCGACCGGGCCTCCGCCTCGAGCTCGGCCGGGACGGCCCCCCTCGCGCGCTCGAGCGCGATGCGACGTCCGAGGTCGTTGCGTCGCTGGCGCAGCCGGTCCGCCTCGACCCGCGCGGCGCGCCAGGCTTCGTCCTTCGCCCTCGCCTCGGCGAACAGCGTGAGATATGCGGGGTTCCCCCGGCGCCCGAGGTTCTGCTCGATCCGACCGGGATCTTTACGGAGAACGTCGACGTCGATCACGTTGCTCCGGAGGGGGCCCCTGCGAATATCCTTGCCGCCTCGGGGTGGGACGGTCGCGGGACTTGGGACCCGCCGGCAAACGCCTATGTAGCCTCGCGGGGAATCGGGACGCGGAGGAGAGGAGCGATGTCGTTCCGCGCGGAGGAATTCGGCCTGTTCGTAGGAGGCCGGTGGGCCACGCCGTCGGCCGCCAAGCGATTCGAGACGTTGAACCCGGCGACCGGCGAGACCGTTGGGTCGTTCGTCGTTGGGACGCCGGACGACGTGAAGGACGCCGTCGCGGCAGCGCACCGCGCTTTCCCCGGCTGGAAGGCGACCCCCGCCCCGAAGCGGGGAGAGATCCTGCTCGAGGTCGCCCGTCGGATGCGACGCGCCAAGGCCGACCTCGGGGCGATCGTGACCCGGGAGATGGGCAAGGTGATCGCCGAGGGCCTCGGGGACGTGCAGGAGTCGATCGACTTCATCGAATACATGGCCGGAGAAGGCCGGCGTCTCTTCGGCGAGACGGTTCCGTCGGAGCTCCGAGCGAAGTTCTGCCTCACCGTGCGCCAGCCCAAGGGCGTGGTCGCGTGCATCACCCCCTGGAACTTTCCGACCGCGATCCCGAACTGGAAGATCGCGGCGGCCCTCATCACGGGCAACACGGTCGTCTTCAAGCCCGCCTCCGGCACGGCCCGCTGCGCCGCCGAGGTCGTGCGGATCTACGAGGAGTCGGGGGTCCCGCCGGGGGTCCTCAACCTCGTGACCGGCTCGGGCGGCGTTGTCGGGAACGCCCTCGTCGGGGACCCCCGGGTAAGGGCGATCTCGTTCACGGGCGGCGTGGAGACGGGGCGCGACGTCTACGTCCGGGGCGCCCAGGGCCTCAAGATGGTCCACCTCGAACTCGGCGGGAAGAATCCGGTGATCCTGATGGACGACGCCGACCTTCCGCTGGCGCTCGACGGCGTCCTCTTCGGCGCGTTCGGCACCGCCGGCCAGCGCTGCACCGCAACAAGTCGCCTCATCGTCCACACGAAGGTCTACGACGAGTTCCTCGGGATGCTCACCGACCGCCTCGACCGGTTCACCGTCGGCGACCCGCTCGACCCGGCGACCGGCATGGGACCGGTCGCGTCGGCCGACCAGGAGAAGAAGATCCTCGGGTACATCGATCTCGGGCGCTCGGAGGCGACGCTGCGCTACGGGGGCCGCAAGCGGACCGGGGGGATCTACGACCCCGGCCACTTCCTCGAGCCGACGATCTTCGAGACCCGGCACGGGACCCGGATCTCCCGGGAGGAGATCTTCGGGCCCGTCCTCTCCGTCGTGCGCGTCGGCGACTACGACGAGGCGGTGAAGGTCGCGAACGACGTGGACTACGGCCTTTCCTCGTCGATCTACACGCGCGACGTCAACCGGGCGTTCCGGGCGATCAACGACCTCGAGGCGGGGATCACGTACATCAACGCCCCGACGATCGGCGCCGAGGTGCAGCTGCCGTTCGGCGGGATCAAGAACACCGGCAACGGCGGCCGGGAGGCGGGAAGCGCCGCCATCGAGGAGTTCACCGAGATCAAGAGCGTCTTCGTC
>JAKAVH010000185.1 GCA_021827545.1 Thermoplasmata archaeon | reverse complement strand
CGCGGCGAGCCGGACCATCCGCTCGACGGTCACGGGCGTGACCGGGAACAGCCGCGGCGAGCCGTTCGCGGCCTCCCGGCGCTCCGCGAGGTACCGCTCGATCGCCCCCCGCGCCCGTTCGTCTAGGATCACTTCGCGGTCTTTGTCGCCCTTGCCGCTGCGGACGTGGAGGAGCCCGCGCTCGAGCTCGAGGTCTTCGAGGAGGAGGTGGCAGAGCTCGCCGACCCTTAGGCCGCCGTAGGCGAGGACCTGGACGATCGCGCTGTCCCGCGCGGACGGCGCGACGACCTCGATCAGGCGGTGCATCTCGTCCACGGAAAGGTACCGCGGAAGCCGCTCGCCTCGGCGGGGCGCCTCGAGGTTGTCCGCGAGGGCAAAGCCGAAGCTCCGGAACAGGGAGACCAGCCCGCGGATCGTGGTGTAGACGGAGTTCTTCGAGTAGTGCCGCTCGAGGACGAGGAACTCGCGGTACCGTTCGAGGTCGCGCAACGTCACCTCGTCGAGGGGCTTTTGGACCCACGCGAGGAACGTGCGGGCGATGTGGGTGTACTGCTTGACCGTCCACGGGCTCTTCTCCTGGGCCCGCAGGATCCGTTCGAACCGCTCGACGGTTGCCGCGGGCGCGACGCCCCGGCCCCGCTCCGAACGGTCGCGGGCCGCCGGACGGGGCGTCGACAGCTCGGGGCCGGGGGCGGTTTTCGCTCGAGCGATCGCCCCCGCGTTCATCGACCGCGCGACGCGAAGAGGCGGCTAATAACCGTTCGCGCGGATTGGCACCCGGATCCGACACTCACCGTCCGTTGTCAAATACACCGGGCCCTTCGACGCCGCCGTGCGCTGCGACCTCTGCGAGCGGGAAAGCGTGATCGACCAGCCGTACCGCCAGGCGCATCTCTGCGGGCCCCACTTCGACCGCTCGATCGTCGAGCGGGTGCGCGCGGAGTTTCACCGACAGCTGCCGGGGTTCTCGGGCGGCACGGTCGCGGTGGCGCTCTCCGGCGGGAAAGATTCGACGGTCGCCCTCGCCCTCTCCCGCGCCTACTTCGGCCGACGGCCGACGGTTCGCTTGGTCGCGCTGACGGTCGACGAGGGGATCGCCGGCTACCGCGACGCCTCGATCCGCGCGGCCGAGCGGGCGTGCGCCGCGCTCGATATCGAGCACCGGGTGCTCCGGGCCGAGGACGAGCTCGGCTGGTCGACGGACCGGGCCGCCCGACAGCTTACCTCGACCATCCCGTGCTCTTTCTGCGGCGTCTGGCGCCGCAGCCTGCTCAACCGGGGCGCCCGGGAGCTCGGGGCCGACGCCCTCGTCCTCGGCTTCAATCTCGACGACCTCGCGCAGACGGTGCTGATGAACGTCATCCAAGGCGACCTCGATCGGCTCGTGCGGATGGCGCCCCATCGGCGCCGGCGGCCGGGGTTGATCCCGCGGCTCGCCCCCCTCGCCGAGATCCCCGAACGGGAGGTCTTCCTGTACGCCCGGCGACAGGGGCTTCCGTTCGACCACCGCGAGTGCCCGTACGCCGCCCGGGCGGCCCGGAACCTCTACCGTTCGATCGTCTGGACGCTCGAGGAGTCTCGCCCCGGGACGCGCCAGTCGCTCCTCAAGATCCAGCGGCGACTCGCCGACCGACTCGGCGATCTCGCTCCCGGCCCGTCGGCAGTCTGCGACAACTGCGGCGAACCCGCGGCCGGGCCACTCTGCCGCAGCTGCGCCTACCTACGGATCGCCGAGGCGCCGCCCCGGGAGGTCCCCGCGTGACGCCGGCGCCCCCGACCCGGTCGCTCGGAAAGGTCGGCGGGATCGACCGCGTTTTCGTCGTCGGCGCCGGGATCATGGGGCGGGGGATCGCGGCCCAGGCCGCGCTCGCCGGCTACCCGGTCGACCTCGCGGACGTCCGCCGGGAGCTCGCTGACGCCGGCGCCGAGGGAGCGCGGGCGCTACTCCGCGACGGGGCGGCGCGAGGGCGGTGGACCGAGGCCGCGGCGGCTGACGCCGCTGCGCGCCTTCGCGCCGTCGACGGCCTCGGAGCCGCCGAGGAGGCCGACCTCGTCATCGAGGCGGCTCCGGAGCAGCTCGACGTGAAGCGACGGCTGTTCGCCGAGCTCGAGCGTCGGGCCCGGACGACCGCGATCCTCGCCACCAACACGAGCTCGCTCCCGATCCGCGAGATCGGCCGGGAGCTCCGGTCGAGCGACCGATTGCTCGGCCTGCACTTCTTCAACCCGGTCCTTCGGATGCCGCTCGTGGAGCTGATCCGCGGCGCCTCGACTCGGCCGGACGTGGCCGCCGCGGCCCGGCGGTTCGCGGAGGGCCTCGGCAAGACCGTCGTGGAGTCGAACGACACGCCGGGATTCGTCACCACCCGGGCGCTCGGCGTGCTATTGAACGAAGCGGTCGAGATGCTCGAGAGCGGCGTCGCGACGCGGGACGATATCGACGCCGCGTACCGGCTCGGCTTCCACCACCCGATGGGGCCGTTCGAGCTCGCCGACTTGGTCGGACTCGACACGGCGCTCGCCATCCTCGACGTCCTCTACGACGGGTTCCACGACCCGAAGTACCGCGCGCGGCCCCTCTTGCGATCGATGGTCGCGGCCGGCAAGCTCGGCCGCAAGAGCGGCGAAGGGTTCTACCGGTATCCGGCGTCGCCGCCCGGCTCGGGCGAGGGGAAGGCGGCATGAGCGGGCTCAGCGATTTCCTGATCCTGGTGGCGGTCGCGCTCGCCCCGGCCCTCGCCTACCTCGTGTGGGTGCGCGATACAGAACGGTACCGCACGGAGGCATGGTCGACCGTCCTCGGGGCGTTCGCGTACGGGGCGATCTTCTCGACGATCGTGGCGGGGACGCTCGAAGGGATCATCGTCGCCGCCGGGACGAGCCTCTCGAAGGCGGTGCCGGGACCAGAGTTCATCTTCCTGAACGGGAACTCGACGGCGGGGCTCTTCTTCCTCGTCCTCGTCGTCGCGCCGTTCATCGAGGAAGCGATGAAGGCGAGCGGCGTCCACGCCTACCGCCGCCGCATCCGGCTCCTCGCGGACGGCCCCGTCCTCGGCGCGAGCGTCGGCTTCGGCTTCGGCTTTCTGGAGACGCTGCTCTACGGCCTCGGCGCCTACGTCGTCGGCGGGCTCGCGGCCGGCCTCCTCCTGATCATCGTCCGGAGCTTCTCGAGCGTCCTCTTGCACGGCAGCTCGACCGCGATCTTCGGCATCGGCTACGCCCGCGGGCGGCTCCTACCGGGTTCGGGCCCCGGCGCGGGACGAGGGTACCTCACCGCCGTCGGCATGCACTCGACCTTCAACTTCCTCGCCTCGATCGGCGTGATTCTCGCCGCCGCGGGGGTGCCGAGCCCGATCGCGGCGTACGGGGACCTCCTCGCCCTCCTCGTCGCCGTCCTCTTCGCCGTCGCCGCGTTCGGATACGTCCGCGCGTACGTGAGCGTCGCCGACTACCCGGCGCTCCACGGCGGGGGACGTTTCCAGCCGAAGCCGAAGGCGCGGTCCGTCCCGCCGCCCGGGGGACCCCGACGCACCTAAGCGGCTCCGTCGCCGCGCGGCGGGGCCGGCGGCGTCGCCGGGGGGTCCGCCCGCTGCCACGCCGCGTCGCTGATCCGTTCGTAGACGCCGGGCGCGTCTCCTTCGGTCGGGGCCCCTTCGGGCGCGCCGACCTCCCGGATCCGCGCCTTCTTGAGCAGCCAGTAGTGGATCCGCCAGCTCTTCCCCCGCGAGACGGTCGCGTCTTCCTCCTCGCTCGTGAGGAGGCCCTCCTCCTCGAGCTGGTAGAACCGGTCGCGGTCCTCGCTCGACAGCTGGTTGTCGAGCACCGAATCCTCGGTGCCGAAGTACTGCAGGATCATCCGCGCGGTCGACCGGGCTTCGCCGGGCGGAATCTTCCCCCGGGCGACCAGCGTGTGCTCGATCGCGCGGGTCAGCTCCTCCTCCGTGATCGCGGGCACGCTCGGACCCCGGCCCGGATGGCCCTTGCCCGCAAAAGGCTTCGGGACGGCCCGGACGGACGGCGCGATAGGTCCGGCCGCGGCGCCGGACGGTCGCGCCGGATCGTGTTACGTTTCGTTCGAACGACATAACCGTTATCTACGGTCGGACCCCTGCGCTGCCCGTGGCGGTCGATGCCTCCGCGCGCACCGCGTTTTCGACCCAGGAGCGGCTCGTCATCGTCGGCCTGTACGTCGCGATCTTCGCGGTGACGATCGCGGCGTTCGTCGCCGCGTTCCTCTTCCTTCCGTTCAACTTCTCCGATCAGATCGCGGGCGGTGGCCTGATCTTCTCGGGACTCGCGCTCACGGCGTACTTCCTCGGGCTCAAGCACGGCTTCGACTGCGACCACATCGCGGCGATCGACAACACCACCCGCAAGCTCTTGAACGACGGCGAGCGCCCGCTCACCGTCGGCACGTGGTTCTCGCTCGGCCACTCGACGGTCGTCGTCGGGATGATCGTCGGACTCGTCGCCGCCACCGAGTTCGTCAAGAGCTACTACACGACGTTCGCGAACGTCGGGGCGGTGCTCGGCACGCTCATCTCGGGGGTCTTCCTGTTCGTCATCGGCCTCGTCAACGTCGTCATCGTCGTCGGCGTCTATCGGATCTTCCGGGACCTGCGCGAGGGACGGTACTCCCAAGCGGAACTCGACCAGCAGATGGAGAAGCGCGGCCTGCTGTACCGGTACTTCGGCCGGCTCTTCCGGGTCGTCCGGCGACCGCGGGATATCTACCCGATCGGCGTTCTCTTCGGGCTCGGATTCGACACCGCGACCGAGGTGCTACTGATCAGCTTCAGCGTCGGCTTCGCCGTCACCACGTCGATCCCGATCTGGGCGGTCCTGCTCCTCCCGCTCCTGTTCACGTGCGGCATGGTCCTTGCCGACACGACGGACGGGGTCGCGATGCGCTACGCGTACGGCTGGGCGTTCCTCCATCCGATCCGCAAGATCTACTACAACCTCACGCTCACCGTCATCAGCGTGCTCGTCGCCTTTTTGATCGGCGGGATCGAGCTGCTCCAGGTGCTCTCGTCCGAGCTCGGCTGGGGCGGCCCGTTCTGGGACTGGCTGAACGGCCTCAGTTTCTCGCGCATCGGCATCGCGATCGTCGGGCTGTTCCTCGGCGCCTGGCTCGTCGCGATGGCGATCTACCGATGGAAGCGCTACGAGGAGCGGGGGTTCCGGGCCGGCCCGGCCCCGCCGGCCTCGGAGTCGGGGTGACGGGCCGCGCCGTGCCGCACGGGGTCGTCCGCACAGGCATTTCGCTCCGGCCGGAAGAGCTCGCCCAGCTCGACCGGTGGGTCGAGCTGCGCAATTCGGCCAGCCGGTCCGAGGCAATCCGGTTCTTGATCCGCCGCATGGAAGCCGAGACGGTCCTCTCCGACTCGACGACCGAGGCGAGCGGCTGCCTGTTGGTGCTGTACAACCACCGGGCGCCGAACGTCCAGCGGCGGCTCACCGAGGCCCAGCACCGCTGGGGTGACCGGCTTCGCTCGTCGATGCACGTCCACCTGCGGGACGACGCCTGCCTCGAAGTGATGGTGCTGATCGGCCCCCGCGGCGAGATCGAGCGGGCGGCCGAAGACCTGCGGGGCGTCAAGGGGATCCAAGCCGGGCAGTACCTCCTCGCCCCGACGCGCCTCTCGCTCGGCGCCGGGCCGGCCCGCCGACGTTCGCCCGGGGCGCACGACCATCGCGTCGCGGTATCCCAGGGGCGGGCCGGGCGCTCCCGGCGGTCGTTCGGCCGGGTCGGCCGCGCGCGCCACGCGGCTTCGGGCGAGCCGGGCGACTTTCGGGCCGGTGCGGGTTCGCGAGCCGCCGCGACCGGGGGGGCGCACACTTGAAAGCGGCGCGTGCCCGTCGGCCGGCGTGACGGCCTCGTCGACCTTCGACCCTCCCGAGCTATCGGCCGCGCTCGCCGAGCGGGCGCTCGCCCTTCGCCTCTGCGCCGAGTGCACGGGGCGCTTGTTCGGCCGGCTCGGCCACGGTTGGACGAATCCCGAGCGGGCCGAGGCGGTCGCCCGACGCGCGGGCGCGCCCGGTCACGCGTGGCCCGCCGATTGCGCGCTCTGCCACGGGCTGTTCGCCCGATACGGCACGTGGGTCGACCGAGCGCTTCGGGTCGCCCAAGGGTACGAGTGGCACCGGTTCACGTGCGGATCACGCTGGGATCCCGAGCTGCTCGCGCGGGAAGAGGCCCTCTGGGCCGAGCTCCCGACGTCGGCCGCGGAGAGCGCGCGCTCGGCGTTCAATCGGGAGTGGGGAAAGCGCCTCGCCGCCGCGACGTCCACGGAAGGGACCTCGACCGACCCGGACGTCGTCTTCCTCGCCGACCTCCCGGTCGGGATCGTCGAGCTCACCGTCCTTCCGGTCTACGTGCGGGGCCGGTACCGCAAGCTCGACCGGTCCCTCCCGCAGACCCGCTGGCCGTGCCGCCGCTGCCGAGGCCGGGGGTGCACGCACTGCGCGGGCACGGGCCGGACGTACCCGACGAGCGTCGAAGAGCTCGTGGGCGCCCCGTTCGTCCGGGCCGCGGAGGCGGAAGGGACGCGGTTTCACGGGATGGGCCGCGAAGACATCGACGCCCGGATGCTCGGCCGCGGGCGGCCGTTCGTTCTCGAGCTGATCCGGCCGAAGCGACGGCAATTTCCGTTGGCGCCGGTGCTCGACGAGCTCGGCCGCACCGCGGCCGGTCGGGTCGAGGTGGTCGGGGCGGCGTGGGCGACGGCGGCCGATGTGGTCGCCGTCAAGGAGGCGACCCCCGAGAAGAGCTACCGGGTCGGGGTGGAGGGCGACGTGCCGGAGGCAAAGGTTAAGGAGGCGCTCGAACGTGCCGCGGGCCGAGCGATCCTCCAACGCACTCCGACGCGGGTGGCCCACCGGCGCGGCGACCATGTCCGGCCCCGTCGCCTGGTCCGGGCCGAGCTCGTGGAGGCGGCGAACGGACGGTTCACGCTCGAACTACGGACCGAGAGCGGAACGTACGTCAAAGAGTGGGTGGAAGGCGATGGAGGGCGCACCGAACCGAATCTGTCGAGCCTCGTCGGCGCGCCGCTCAAGGTCACGTTCCTAGACGTCGTCGAGGTGCACGACTCCGAGGTCATCGATGGTCAAGAGCAGCAAAGGGTTTAGGTCACGCACCCGGGGGACGTTCACGAAGGACGTCCGGGAGCGGGGACTCCCTCCGGTGACGCGCGTGTTGCGAGTCTTCTCGCCCGGCGAGAAGGTCCAGGTCCGGATCGAGCCGTCCGAGCCGCGCGGCCAGCCGCACCCGCGCTACCAGGGCCGGGTCGCGACGGTCGTCGCCCCCCGGGGGCGAGCGTACGTCCTCACCTTCACGGACGGCGGGAAGCGCAAGACGCTGATCGCGCGGCCGGTCCACCTCGCCCCGTTCCGAGAGGGAGCCGATGCCTGAGCCCGTTCCGCTCGCCCGCGTCAAAGAGCTCCTGACGGAGGCGGCCGGCCAGCGGACGCTCCCCCGGGAGGCCGCGCTCGCCCGCGAGCATGCCGAGCTGTTCGCCCGGCTGTCGAGCGCGGACGCGGAGAAGCTGATCGCCGAGCTCCGGACGATCCCGAACGTCGACCACGCCGTGGCGGTGAAGATCGCCGACATCCTGCCGCAGTATCCCGAGGAGGTCCGCCTCCTGTTCTCCCGCGAGCGCGCCGCGCTCCAGGAGGACGACGTCACGAAGATCCTCGAAGCCGTGGCCCGGTACCGATGACAGGGGCCGATCATGGTCGAACGCTACGCCTACGTGCTCGATTACCTGCCGAACGGTCGGTCGACCGAACGGGGGTTCTCTCGTCAGCCGGTCGCCCTCGCCGTCGGTGAGGACGAGCTCAAGCTGCTCGAGATCGTCCCGAAGCCGAACGTCCCGCTCTCCGTCGGGCGGCGGATCCCGCTCCTGCCCGAAGGGAGTGTCGCCCCTCCGATCGACCACGTCCGCCGCCGCGTGCCGTACGAGGAGTTGACGGTCGCGGCCCGGGCCGAGCTGCCGACCGCGCTCGAAGCGGCGGTGCGGGCGCGCGCGGACCGGTACCTGCGGTTCTTCAACGAGGCGGACGCCGTGTCGCGCCGGTTCCATCTGCTCGAACTGTTGCCGGGGATCGGGAAGAAGACGATGCAGGCGATCGTCGACGAGCGTCGGAAAGGCCCGTTCGCGAGCTTCGAGGAGATGGAGCGCCGGGTGCCGATCAAGGCGCCGACCCAGCTCGTCGTGAGCCGGATCTTGGCGGAGCTCACCGGTGTCGAGGACAAGTACCGGCTCTTCGTCGCCCCGTGACGCCGGGGGCGCCGTCGTCCCGTCATCGCACGCCGAGACGGCCGCCGCCCTCGATCGGCTCGGGATCCGGCCGAGCCGCGCGCTCGGCCAGTCGTTCCTCGCCGACCCGTTCATCGCGGACGCCGAATCGGCGCTCCTCGACGGGGACGTGAGCGGCCCCGTCGTCGAGATCGGCGGCGGCCTCGGTGTCCTCACGCGCGCGCTCTTACGCCGGGGGGTGCGCGACCTCACGGTCGTCGAGCGCGACCCGCGGCTCGCCGAGCACCTGACGCGGGCGTTCGGCCCGGCCGTCCGCGTCCGAGAGGCCGACGCGCTCGCCGTCGATTTCTCGGGCGTCCGGACCGTGGTCGGCAACCTGCCGTTCTCGCGCGCCTCCGAGATCCTCCTTCGCTTGTTCGAATCGGGCGTCGGCCGGATCGTCGTCCTCGTCCAGCGGGAGGTCGCCGAGCGGCTCGCGGCGGCGCCCGGGGGACGGGCGTACGGCCGGCTCACGCTCGCCGCGCGCTGGTACGGCACGGCCGAGACGTTCGCGGTCGTGCCGAGCCGCGCGTTCTACCCGACGCCGAAGGTCTCTGGCCAGCTCGTCCGCCTCGTACGGCGCGATGGCCCGGGACCCGACGTCGATCGACGCCGGTTCGACCGGGTCGTCTCGACGCTCTTCCGCCACCGGCGCAAGCAGCTCAAGAACCTCGTGCCGGCGCTCGCTGATCCGGGCGACGCGCGCGCGCTCGCCCGGGCCGCCGGCTGGCCGGACGACTGGGAGCGGCGGCGGCCCGAAGAGCTCGACTTCGAGCAGTTCGTCGCGCTCGCCCGGGCGTGGGCGGGGGACCGCGATAAATAGCCTCGGCCGGTCCGCGCTCGGATCGTGGTCGACGAACCGCTTCCCTTCGAGCCGTACGCAATCAAGGTCGTCGAGCGGCTCGCCCGCCCGAGCCGAGCCGACCGCGAACGGGCGCTCGAGCGCGCCGGCTACAACCTGTTCAACCTGAAGTCCGACGAGGTCACGATCGACCTCTTGACCGATTCCGGGACCGGCGCGATGAGCGACCGGCAGTGGGCGGGGTTGCTGAGCGGCGACGAAAGCTATGCGGGCAGCCGCAACTTCGACCGGTTCTTCGAGACCGTCCGGCGGCTGACGGGTTTCGAGCACGTCGTCCCGACGCACCAGGGTCGGGCGGCGGAGCACCTCTTGTTCCGGGCGTTGGTCCGACCGGGCGACGCCGTGCCGAACAACATGCATTTCGACACGACGGAGGCGCACGTGCGCGAGCAGGGGGCGCTCCCCGTGAACGTCGCGATCGCGG
>JAKAVH010000086.1 GCA_021827545.1 Thermoplasmata archaeon | reverse complement strand
GTGCAACCTGCACTGCCGATTCTGCTGGCGCAACCAAGGATGGGAAGAGGACGACGCTTTTGCGGACGGGGACCCGCCCGCGGAGCTGTTCGAGCGATCGGTGCGCGCCCAGCAGCGGATCCTCTCGGGGTTCAAGGGGGACCCCGCGGTGGACCGCCGTCGGTGGGACGAAGCGCAGCAGCCTCGCCACGTCGCGATCTCGCTCACCGGGGAACCGACCCTGTATCCGAAGTTGAACGAGTTCCTCGAGCTGTGCCACGAACGGGGCGTGACGACGTTCTTGGTGACGAACGGAACGAACCCCGATGCGCTCCGCCACCTCGACCCGTTACCGACGCAGCTGTACGTCTCCGTGACCGCGCCGAACGCGGAAGTGTTCCGGCGACTGACGCTCCCGGCCCGCGACGATGCCTGGGACCGCCTCCAAGAATCGCTGGTGATCGTCCGGGACCTTCGGACCCGACGGGTGATCCGGCACACCTTGGTGCGCGGGTGGAATCTCGGTTGGGTCGATGAGTACGCGGCGATGGACCTCCTCGCCCGGCCGGACTTCATCGAGCCCAAAGGATACGTCTACATGGGCAAGTCGCGGATGCGGCTGGGACGCGACCATGTCCCCTCGCATCCGGAGATTCGGGCGTTCTCCGAGGGGCTCTCCCGCCGAACGGGCTACCCGATCGCCGATGAGTCGCCGGAGTCGAAGGTCGTCCTGCTCACCCATCATCGCGGGCGCGACCGCTACCTGCCGGGTCTCGGCCCCTCCGCGGACACCGTCGGCGGTCTCGCGACCGCCTAACGGGTCTTGAACCTGAGTTCGGCCCCCAATGACCGGTCCGGCGGGCTACACCACGCGCCAGGAAACGATCTCGACAAAGACGGCCGCGGCGAGGCCCATCACGATCACGAGCATCGGGCTGAGCTTGATCGCCTGGCTCTCCTCCATGTCGTAGTACTGGATGAGGCCGGCGGCGCTCGAAAAGCCGGAGCGGCGATTGTCGGGCATCTCGCCGGTCCGAGGGAGTCCCCGCTATAAATGCTAGACGGCCACGCCCGCCGGGTGGCCCCGGCGATCCGCCCCCCGCGTTGCCGGTCCGCTAGCGAAGCCCGCCGCGGGCCTCGAGCCGAAGATCGTCGAGCGCCTCGATCAGTTCCTCGCGCAGCGATCCCCAGACCGGACCGAGGCTCGCACCGAACAGCCGGGCGAGCCACGGACGCGGGGGCGTCCATCGGCGGGTCCGGGAAGCGGGTACCCCCGTGAGTTGCGCCAGCTCCTCCAAGGCCATCTCGCGGTCGCCCAGCGCATCGACCAGGCCGACCTTCTTCGCGGTGCGGCCGGACCAGAAGTCCCCCGTCGAAAGCGCCCGGATCTCCTCGACGCTCTTCTTTCGTTCTCGGGCGACGAGCTCGATGAACAGCTCGTGGTTCTCGTCGGCGAGCGATTGGAGGTGGACCCGCTCGGCTTCGGTCAGCGGCCGATACCCCTGGTAGGCGTCCTTGTGCTCGCCCGCATGGATCCACTCGACATCGACGCCGAGCCGCCGGGCCAGGCGGGCCACGGCCACGTGCGGGAAGACAACGCCGATCGATCCGACGAGGCTCTCGGGGTACGCCCAGAGCCGTCGCGCGCCGAGGGCGGCCAAGTACGCCCCCGAGGTTCCTTGGGCTCCGAAGATCGCGACGACCGGCTTCACGGCGTCGAGCCGCTTGACGGCGAGGTAGAGGTCCATCGAGGCGATCGATTCGCCCCCGCCGCTCGAGATGTCCAGGAGAACGCCCCGCACTCTTCGGCGGCGACGCAAGTCGTGCAGAAGGCGTACGTACGGCTCCACGGTCCGCTCGCGGATCGTGCCGCGGACCGGCACCTGCACGAGCAGCTCCCGCATAGCCGGAACCCCGGCAGATTCCCGCCGGGATATAGGCTCGCGCTGCGTCATCGGGTGGATGCCGACCGGCGATCGACGCGAGCGGCCCGGGAAGACGTACGGGACCGAGGAGATCCCGGCGAAATCGGGCCCCGCGTCCCCCTCCGAAGCGCTCGCCGCCGTCCGGGCCTTCGACCAGTTCTCCCGGGAACTGGTGCTCTTGGCCGATTATCGGCTGGAGGAGGTCGAACGGACGGTGCGCGGATTCCAACGATCCGTTCGCGAGCAGTTGGACCGTTTGGCGACGCCGGGGGGAGCCGCCGCGGTCCCCGCGATGGACGCCGGGGAGCGCGCCCGCTTTCGAGAGGCCGTGGACGAGCTGGACTGGTTCCTCGGCATTCTGCGGCGCGACGATCACGGCGGGCACCGCCAAGCCCTGGGCCAGTACGGCCGATTGCTCTGCGAGGCGCTCGAGGACCGGCTCGGTCCTCCACGGGCGGAGCCGTCGCCGGTGGGGACGCCTCGTCGGACGGGAAGCGCGGGAAACCCTAAGTAGTCGCGGCCGCCCCGGGGCATACGGTCCCGATGTCGATGGCCTCTTCGAGCGAGATCTGGGTTGAGAAGCACCGGCCCCGTTCCCTCTCCGAACTGATCGGTCAGCGGTCGATCGTCCCGCTCCTACAAGGGTACGCCGTCCACCGGTCGATGCCGCACCTGTTGTTCGCCGGCCCGCCCGGCACCGGAAAGACGACCGCCGCGCTCGCCTTGGCCCGGGACCTGTTCGGCAACGAATGGCGCCAGAACTTCCTCGAGCTGAACGCCTCGGACGAACGCGGCATCGACACGGTCCGAACGAAGATCAAGGAGTACGCGCGGACCGTCCCGCTCGGCGGCGTCGGGTTCAAGATGCTGTTCTTGGACGAGGCGGACAACCTCACGGCCGAGGCCCAAGCGTCGCTCCGCCGAGTGATGGAGCGCTACGCGACTTCCTGCCGATTCATCCTCTCCTGCAACTACTCCTCGCGGATCATCGAACCGATCCAGTCCCGCTGCGCGGTCTTCCGCTTCCGCCTGCACGGCCCGGACGAGGTCCGGGCGCAGCTCGAACGGGTCGCCGCGGCCGAGCACAAGCGGGTCACTCCCGAGGCGTACACGATGCTCGTGGCGGCCGCGGCCGGCGACCTTCGACGGGCGACCAACCTCCTTCAGCTCGCCGCGACGGGCACGGACGAAGTGACCGCGGAGCGGGTGCGCGAGCACGCCACGGTGCCGATCCGCTCGGAGGTTGAGGAGATGGTCCGGCTGGCCGTCGACGGCCGGTTCTTCGCCGCCCGAGAGCGGCTGTTCCGACTGTTCATCGACCGAGGATCGACCGGCGAAGACATCCTCCGGGCGATCCACGCCTACCTGCCCGACATTCCGACGAACGTGCTTTCCGATCGAGAGAAGGCCCGGCTCGTCGAGTACTTGGGAGAAGTCGACTTCCGCCTGGCGCAGGGCGCCGGCGAGCGGCTCCAGCTCGAGACGGTGATCGCTCGATTGAGCGCTCACCGGCGGGACGGGGAGTGACGGCCGTTGTCGGCGCAACGGACCGTCACGGAGAAGCCCGCCGTCGTCCGGCGCGCGGTCGCGGAGGGCCGCCTGACCGTCCGGGCCGAGACGGCTCGGGCGATCCGCGCCGGGACCGTGGCGAAAGGCGATCCGCTCGCGGTCGCCGAGATCGCTGGCCTCCAGGCGATGAAGCGGACCGCGGAGCTGATCCCTCACTGCCATAATGTGCCGCTGACCGGCTCGTCGGTGACCGCGACCGTCGTCGGACGGACCGTGCGCGTGCGGGCGACGGCCGAGACGGTTGCGCGGACCGGCGTCGAGATGGAGGCGCTGGTCGGGGCGACGACCGCGCTGCTCACGGCATGGGACATGGTCAAGTACTTGGAGAAGAATGAGCGCGGCCTCTACCCCGCGACGCGGCTTGGGCCGGTGCGCGTGGTCGCGAAGGTGAAAGGAGAAGCCCGTTCCGCATGAGCGCTGAACCGATCGCCGCCGAGCCATCCCGGCACCACACGGGAGGAGACCGTCGTCTCGGTCTCGCCGTGCTGTCGGTGACCGACACGCACACCGAGGACGACGACACCTCCGGGCACCTCGCACGCGCCTTGATCGAGTCGGCCCACCACCGCGTCGTGCACTACCATCTCGTCGGGAATTCGGTGGCCGACGTCCGGGACGCCCTCGAGCCGTGGCTGAAGGAGCCGGCGGTGGAAGGGGTCGTGACCGTCGGAGGCACGGGCGTGAGCTCCCGGGACCTCACCGTCGCCGCCCTCGAGGCGATGGGGGGAAAGCGGATCGAAGGATTCGGCGAGCTGTACCGCCAGCTGAGCTTTCAAGAGGTCGGAGCGCTCGCCATGCTGAGCCGGGCGTCCCTCTTCGTGCTCTCGGGAAAGCCGGTCTTTGCGTTGCCCGGTTCCGAACGCGCCGTCCGGACGGCGTTCGAGCGGTTGATCCTTCCCGCGGTCCAGCACCTCGTCGAGGAGCTCGAGCGTTAACTGACCCGAGTCACCGAGCGGACCGAGAGCCCGCCAAGCGGCGGCGGCCCGGGGTCGACGATCTGGGGCGGCAAGCCTTGGGCTCGACAGAATTCCGCCCAGGCGGGAGACGCCTCGACGTGGTGGGCGAGGAGCACGCCCGACTCCGTGAGCGCCTCCCAGGCGAGCTTGAGTTCGAGGTGCGTCCGGATCGGATCCGGCCCGTTGTCGTAGAAGAAGACGTCGACGCTCCGCGGGCCGGGAACGATCTCGCGCAGTCGGTCGATCGTGTTCCCCAAGACGAGCGTCCAGCGGGCGCGTAGGTCGGGGGGAACGAACTCCCCGACCGCGGCCTCCCGTGTGCCCGGGGCCCGTCCGCGGGTCGGGCCCGGTCCGAGCGAGAGGAGTTCTCCTCGGTCGTTGTCGCGCAGCGCGGAGAGGATCCAAGCCGTCGAGTACCCCGGCCGGACGCCGGTCTCGATCACCCGATGGGGTCGGAGCGACCGGATCAAGAGGTAGAGCAGGGCGCCTTGGGGCAGCTCGCGCGTGTAGGCGAGCCCCGCCCCGCGCTGGATCAGCCGGTCGGCGATCCCGGATTCCAAGAGGTCTTTGCGGTACGCCTTGAGCGCTCCCACCGAAACGTCGGCGAGTCGGGCCGCCCGGAGCAGCGACTGCTGGCGGAGCATCATCATCCGCTGGCGGACGGCCTTGCGCGACGCGGCCGAGAGCAGTACGGGGGGCCGGTCGAACCGACGGGCGACCGGGACGGCCTCCCCCGTCGGCCGCCCGTCCACCGGTCGAGGCTGTGGCGCTCCCGTCGGGGACAACGACCGGAAGCTCACGCTTACCGTACGGCCTGCGGTTACAAAGAGTCAGCGGCCGGGCGTACAGAGCTGCGCGATCGCGGGGCCGCCCGGGACGATAGCCGCGGCCCGGCGTGGCGCTCGGGTACGCGAACGGTTTAATACCTCGTCCCGTTCAAATCGACGAAGTGAGTATGACCGTGCAGGAAGTCAACGGGTCGAACTTCGACAAATTCTCCCGGGAGAACCCGGCCGCGGTGATCGATGTATGGGCCCCTTGGTGCGGGCCGTGCCGAATGGTTTCGCCGATCGTCGACCGACTGAGCGAGAAGTACCGGGGCAAGGTGGCGTTCGGGAAGATGAACTCGGACGACAACGGCGAAAAGGCGGGGGCACTCGGGATCATGAGCATCCCTACCCTGCTTTTCTACAAGCAGGGCAAGCTGGTCGACCGGATCGTCGGCGCGTACCCGGAAGAAGTCATCGACGAGCACATCGCTCGCTTGCTCTGACTCTTTCGCCCGGGGAACGGGCCCGCGACGCGACGGCCCCGACCTCCCGGGTCGTCGCCCGACCGGGTCGGTAGGGACGACGGATCGACCCCCGAGGAAGAGCCATGAGCGCCGCGTCGACCGACCCGCAGCTGGCGCGCTACGCGTTCCGCCGGAAACTCGACGAGATCGCGGCGATTCGGGGACGGGCGACGGAGCTGATCTCGCTGTACGTGCCGCCGGGTAAGCTGATCTCCGACGTGATCGCCTACCTGCGGAACGAGTACGCTCAAAGCTCGAACATCAAGAGCCGGACGACCCGCAAGAACGTGATGTGGGCGATCGACTCGCTGTCGAACCGCGTGCGTCAGTTCAAGGAGCCCCCGCCGAACGGCGTGGCGTTCTTCGTCGGCAGCAAAGCGGTCGGGGCCGACAAGACCGAGAGCGTCACGTTCATCGTCGAACCCCCGGAACGGCTGAACACGTACCTCTACCGGTGCGATTCGAGCTTTTACCTGGAGCCGCTGCTCGAGATGATCCACGAGCCCGAAACGTGGGGGCTGCTCGTGATGGACCGGGCCGAGGCGACGTGGGGGCAGCTCCGCGGCAAGCGGATCGACGTGCTGCGGAACCGGCAGTCGCTCGTGCCGTCGAAGCACGGACGAGGCGGTCAGTCGCAGCACCGCTTCGAGCGGTTGATCGAGCACGCGGCCCACGAGTTCTTCGTGAAGGTCGGCGAAACGGGCACGGAGCTGTTCCTTCCCCGAAAGGATACGATCAAGGGGATCTTGATCGGCGGACCGGGAGCGACGAAGGAGTACTTCTACAAGGAAGGGTACCTCCACTACGAGCTGCAGCAGAAGGTCGTCCTCCCGTTGTTCGACGTCGGATACACGGACGAGTACGGCCTCAAGGAGCTGGTCGAAAAGGCGACGCAGACGCTCCAAGGGATCGAGCTGGCCGAGGAGAAGCGGGTCGTCCAGCGGTTACTCTCCGAGATCCGCAAGGGGGAGGGAGGCCTCGCCGCCTACGGTCCCCGGGACATCGAGCTCGCGCTAGACGCCGGGGCGGTGGAGACGATGCTCGTTTCCGAGGGGATCCGCCGGAAGCGGCGAACGCTCACCTGCGGGCCGGCTGGCCACTCGTGGACGGACGTGGTCGACGACGAACGGGCGAATGCCCCGCCCCCGGCGTGTCCGATGTGCGGCTCGACGACCGTCTCCGTCACGGCCGAAGACGATTACGTCGGCGATCTCTTCCGGCGGGTGGAGTCGACGGGCGGTCGAGTTCAGATGATCTCGGACGAGAGCGAGGAAGGCGAGTTGCTCCTCAAGGGGTTCGGAGGCGTCGCGGCGCTCTTGAGGTATCCCCTCGCTCGACGCGAGCGCACCGGGGCCCGCCCCTCCGCGTCGTAGGTCGAAGGAGCGGTGGGCCGGGGCGCCACCGGTCCCCACCGCCCGTCCGCCGGCGAAAAGGTTCGGCCGGGCGATCACCAGAGGTTGCGCAGAGGGTCATCCTCGGGCGGCTCGCCCGACCGGGGTGCCCGGGACGGCCGGGCCCCTTCCGCGAAAGCGGGGGGAACAGCTCCCGCAGAGGGTCCGGTCCCCGGGGGATAGAGGGACGCGTTCGGGTACCGGGGAGGGGGGGCGCGTCGGCGTCGCTGGACCGCTACCGCTCCGACGATCGCCGCCAGCGCGACGGCTCCGAGCGCGGCGTAGGCAACCGTCCCGCTCAAGGCGCCGATCGAGAACGGACCGGTGGGAGACATCGCGCCCGAGCAGCTGCCCGCGACCAAGCACGACGAGGCGGCGTACGCTTGGTTCGGCGACTCGGGCTGGCCCTGGGCCGAGCCTTGCGTCACGTTGAACGTGGAGCTGGGGCTGCTGGCCGCCGGGGTGGCCGAAGATCCACCGGGGAGCGCGATCTGCGCGAGGAGATCGCCCGGGTCCTGCGACTCCCCCGAATAGCTCCAGCGCGATGCGACGAGTCCGAAATGACCCAGCGCGCGGCCCGGGGTGAAGTCGAGCGCCACCGGGACGGCGAAGGCGCCTCCGGGGTTGGCAATCCTCGCCCACGGACCCGCCTCGCCGTCGAAAAAGTCCCCTCCGCGCGGGTACAGGACGAAGGCGTCGCCGAGCTGGAATCCGAGGTCGTTCCCGACGAGTCGGAGCGTGGTCTCGTTCACCCGAATACCCCCGATCGTGAGACGACCGACGTCGCGTCCCAGGAGAGTGACCGTACCGTTTTGGGCCAAGGTGCCCTGGAGCGACCCTCCGTCGGTAGAGGAGCCCATGAAGTTGGTGAGGGTGACGAGGTAGCTCCCGTTCCACACGCCGTGGGCGGTATACGCGGCCGTCGACATCCAAACTTCCGGCGCGGTTAGATTCACGGGAACGACGCCGAGGGCCGGCGAGAACGCCGCGTTGAGCGACCCGGCGAGGCCGGCGGTCAGTGTTTCGCTGCGGTTGACGCCGGAACGATCGACGAACAGCGAGACGTTCAATCCCGAATCGAAGCTCGTCGACGCGTTCTCGAGGCCGGTCGCGGCGACGACCACCGTGGCGTTGGGGGAGAGTTCCGTGACGTTCGATTGGTCGGTGAAGTTATCGAAGCTGAGGCTGCGCTCCCACAGATGCAGGTGGAAGCTCGCCCGCGGGGTCGTACACGACGGACCTGCGGCCGCCGAGTCGGTCCCGTTTTGGCTCGGGCAAAAGACGACGGAGACGATTACCCCGACCGTTCGGCTCACCTCGAGCCGAAAGCCGTTCGTTGTGTTGGTTTGGTTGATCACGACCGCGTAGCCGAACGTGGTGGAGCTCTGGAAGGGAAAATTCGAATCGTCCGGACCGCCGGGAGCCGACGAATGATTGCCGACGAGGAGCACGCCGTACGCCCACGTCGAGGCTCCCGAGGTGGTGGAGAATCCGGAAGCGGGTGTGACGAGCGCGCCGGCGGCCCCACCGGCGGCTCCATATCCCGGAGAGGCGATGAGTGCCGGGGAGGCGATGAGCAGCGCGCCCAATAGTCCGACGACGAGGCCGATCCCGATCTGCTGGTGCGACGTCATGTTCGGTTTCCCGCCTCCTCATCGGCCGGGGGTACTCTTAAGCCCCGCTCCTCTCCGCGGGGGTTGGCGTTGGACACCGTGCTAGGGTGTCTCGCAGCTCGACACGATGCGCACGTTGACGGAGGCGGAGGCTAAGGTCGTCGGCGTGCTCTTGGCCGCTCGGGCCGACCGAGAGCGCGACCGATTGCGCCAGCTCCGGATGCCCCGATCGACCTACCACGCCGTCCGGCGTCGCGCGTACGAAGAGGGCTGGGTCAAAGACCGCTACGTTCCGGATCCGGGGACGCTTCAACGGCCGTTCGTGTCGTTCACCCTGGCCCGCCCGTACCTGGACCACCTCGAAGAGTTCGAACGCGCGTTCACCGGCTCGCCGGATGCCGTCGCTCTCTGGATCGGCTCGCTCTGGTCGTTGGGGGTGTCGTTCCACTCCATATCGTCGAAGGGCGTACGGCCGGGCTCCGTTACCGGATCGGTTCCAACGGCGGCGTGGAGCGTGACGATCACCGTTCCTTCGGTGCCGGCGACCGTCCCGGTCTACTTCGATTATGAAGGGCTTTGGAGCCACTTCGCGATGTTCGATGGAACGCTCGCCTACCCTCACGGGCTCTCGACGGTTCTCGACGAAAACGACGGGCGCCCGGCCCTTTCCCCGCATCAGCGGTGGGCGATGGCGGAACTGTTGCACCGCCCGTTCTCCGTCCCGGCGGACGGCGGAGGCCCTCACCTCGTCGGCCCGCTCGGCCTCCCGTTCTCTCAGCTTCGCCTGTTGCGCCGCGGATGGGTCACCCACCGGACGTTCCTCGAGCCGAACCGCGTCCCGAGCTACCGGGGCCGCTCGTTCGACCGGGTCGTAATGGTCTTCGGAACTCCTCGATCGGAGGCCCGGG
>JAKAVH010000010.1 GCA_021827545.1 Thermoplasmata archaeon | reverse complement strand
CAGCCCGACGTTCCTTCGCCGAAACGCCGTCATGGCGGCGGACCGGTGTGGGCGCCGTGCGCGAACGACGCGGGCGCACCCGCGCGCAGCTCCCGGGCGACCTCGAACCGCTTGCGCAGGAGGAACCAGAGGTTCCCGAGGCCGTCCCGCCAGCTCGAGAGCTTCGGCGGGCCCCAGCGCTCTCCGTATCGGATCGGGATCTCTTCGACGCGAAGTCCTCGCAGGATCGCCTCGATCTTGAGCTCCTCGCTGAACGCCATGCCGTCCTGGGTCAACCGGACCCGGCCGAGCACCTCTCGGCGGAAGATCCAGAACCCGCTCTGGCTGTCGGAGAGCTGGCGGCCCGGGATGTCCTTGAGGAACCGGTGGTAGGCCAATGCCACGAAGAGGTTCAGGAGGCGATTCCCGATCCGGTGTTCGGTCGACATCGCCTTCCGATCCAGGTACGCCATCCGGTTGCCCGTGAGGAAGTCGAGCTGCTCGTCGACCAGCTTCCTCGCCAGCATCGGAACGGTCTCGACCGGGTAGGTGGCGTCGCCGTCGGCGGTCGCGATGAGGTCCCCTCGGGCGAGCGCGAACCCCGTCCGATAGGCGCGGCCGTACCCGCGGCGTCGCTCGATCACGACCCGCGCCCCTTCCCGCTCCGCGATCGCGGCGGTCCCGTCCTCCGAGGCCCCATCGACGACGAGCACCTCCCACTCGACCGGGTCCGACGCGAAGACGGTGCGGTTGGCCTCGTCCGCGGCCGTTCGGAAGTGCCGGAGGACGTGGGCGATCGACGCCGCTTCGTTGAGCGTCGGGACGACGAGGGAGACGCGCATGGCCCAAGCTCCTTCTAACTCCCGCCCGCTTAAACCCTCCCGGACCTCGCGAGGGGTACGACCGCTTCCGCGGAGCCGCGACGCCCCCGACGCCGCTGGGGGAGCTTTCCGACCACCGCGGATGTGGGGATCTGGGCGCGCGCGGACTCCGAACCCGCGCTCTTCGAAGCGCTGGGCCTCGGGCTCTATGCCCTGATGACCGACCTGCGGACCGTGCGC
The DNA here is from genome assembly GCA_021827545.1 of Thermoplasmata archaeon. The sequence continues at coordinate 8,666 of JAKAVH010000010.1, read as the reverse complement.
CGGCGGGAGGAACGCGCGGTGAGCGCCTCGGCCGAGGACGCGGCGAGCCTCGTCGTGGCGTTCCTGTCGGAGCTCCTGCTCCTGAAAGAGACCGAGGGATTCATCGGTCGAGAGATCCGCGCCCGGACGCTCGGTCGTCCGCCGACCGCGATCGTCGCGAGCGTCACGGGGGAACCGTTCGACCCCGACCGCCATCCGGCCCGCGCCGATGTGAAGGCCGTGACGTTCCACGCGCTGGTCTTCGACCCCGATCACCGGCGCGCCCGGGTGATCGTCGACATCTAGCGTCCGGGCGGCCTAGACGTTGATCTGCTTGCCGCCCCGGTGAAGCGAGAGGTAGCCTTCCGGAGCGGGTGACCAGACCTTCGCCGCGGGCAGGTCCGCGAGCACGCCCGTGGCCGCGCCGGGAGCCCCCTCGCCCTCGTAGAGGATCCAGGTCCGGGTCAGGGGGTTGCGGGCCCGGTCGTACCCGAGGCCGAAGGAGGCACGCCGGCTCATCGCCCGGTGGACGGCGCGGGCCGCCTCGTCGGGCACGGGCGCGGCGAGCGCCGGTCGGCCGGCCGGTTCGAGCCGGACGAACGCTCGGGGACGGAAGCCGCCTCCCGGCTCGCGCCGGGGCTGGTTCACGCCCGGAGGGCTGACGAAGACCCGGCCGGGTGCGAGCGGCACTTCGACCGCGTTCGCGTCGGTCCCCGAATCCGGCACGAGCCGCACGCTCTCGGCCGTGAGCTCGAGCCGCGACCCGAGCGGGCGTCGAAGCGCCTCTTGGTGCAGACGGAGCAGCAGGACGAGCGAGACCACGAGGATCGCGTCGAAGACCGCGAGACCTCCCAACCAAACGAGGAAGAGCGGAGAAGGATGCGTGAAGAGGTAGCCTCCGACCAGCGCGAGCAGAAAGGTGACGACGACGAGCGGGATGCCGCTGCGCAGGATCGTCCGCTGCCGGTCGCGACGTTCTCCGTCCCGCGCTCGACCGCTGACGTCCGTCAGGTCCCACGACCCGACCGGAGCGCTCGACGGGAGCGGAGCGGCGTTCGCCACACGGTCCACGACACGGGGACGCGCTTAACCTCTGTGCCGTCGCGGTCGGAGGTGCCGGTCGCGCGGCCGACGTCGGTGGAATCCGACGGGGCCGACACCATTCCGCACTCCGCGGGATTTCCTTGCGGCGGTATTATAGCATGGTGCCTGTTGGGACGGCGCATGGCCACAGCCGATGCCACCGGAGCCACGGTCGGTACGATCTCGAAGTGGAGACCCGAAACCGACCCGCAAAAGATCCGCAACCATGCCATCCTGGTGGTCGCGCTCGCCTTCCTGGGCTGGATGATGGTCTGGACCGACGGGAACCTGGTCCTGATCATGTACCCCCAGGTGATGCCGCACATCTACAGTGCGTTCCCGAGCTATCTCTGGGTCCCGATGTTCGCGGGAATGCTGTTCATCAGCTTCCTGTTCGCGTGGATCGGGAGCCTCATCATCGGGCCCCTGATGGACCGCTACGGCCGCCGGGCGCTCTTCCAGGTCACGATCCTGGGCACGGCGATCTTCTCCGGCTTCCAGTACTTCATCACCAGCTTCTGGAACTGGACCGGACTGCGATCGGTCGATCAGCTGCTCAACAACAGCGAGTGGTCGGTCGGCGGCACGATGGTCACCGAGACCGTGTCGCCCCGGGCCCGGGGGATCGCGCTCGCGATCATGCAGTCGGGGTTCGTCGCGGGCTACGCGACCGCCTCGCTCATGGACCACTTCATCATCCCGGCCTTTCCGGCGGACCAAGGGTTCCGCATCGCGTTCCTCATCAGCGCCTTCCCGGCGATCGTGATCGCGATCGCGCGCCACTGGGTCCGGGACCCGCCCCGCTACGAGGCGATGCGCGCGCTGAAGAAGGCGCACCGCGAGAACGATACCACGACGATCGCCGCCATCGAGGCGGTGTACCCGGCCGACACGGAGCGGGCCGTGCGCGCCACGTACGTCCAGATCCTGTCGCGGGACCAGATCCGCGCGTCGATCTCGCTCGCCTTCTGGTCGTTCATGCTGGCCGGCATCGGCATCGCGCTCCTGACGTTCATGCCCCTCTACATCGAGTTCTTCAAAGGGATCAGCTACAACGACGCGACGGGGCTCTACGCGATCGCGCTCTACGCGACGATTCCCGCGTACCTCATCAACGGGTACATCGCCGACCACATCGGCGCAAAGTATTCCGCGCTGCTCTTTGCCGTGATCGAGGTGATCGGGATCTTGGTCTTCATCCAGCCGTCGATCACCGGCTACTCGCTCGACTTCTGGTCGTTCCTCCTCTTCTCGTGGGGGCTCAACGGAGCGTTCGCGAGCACGATCCGGATGAACACCGAGACGTTCCCGACCCGCGCCCGCGGTACCGGGTCGGCGTGGGTGAACGCGTGGTACTCGTTCGGGTTCGCGCTCTGGCCGGTCATCTTCGGAGGCTTCGCGCTGCCGATGTTCTCGGGCACGAGCTTCTTCGTGACCTACAACGGTGCCCTCAGCTTCACGCCCCCGACCGCAACGCAGTGGGCGTCGGTGCTGACCTGGTACGCCGCGGTGCCGATGGTCGTGACGATCCTCGTCTGCCTGCTGGCCATCCCGCACGTCAAGGGCCGGATGGAGCTCGAGGCGATCTCGAAGTGAGGACGCCGGCCACGAGCGCGGGGCAGGTCCGACTCGGGACTTAGGCCCCGCGGAAGCGAGGGGGGCGCTTTTCGAGGAAGGCGCGTACCCCCTCGTGGAAGTCGTCCGTCGCGAAGGCCAGGGCAAACAGCCGGCTCTCGTAGTCGAGCCCTTCGGAGAGGGGGAGCTCGAGCGACCGACGGGCCGCGTCCTTGATCTGCGCAAGGACCCACGGGCTCTGCTCGGACAGGGCCCGCACGGTCTCGTCGACCACGGCATCGAGCCGCTCGGGAGGGACGACCGCGTTCACCAGGCCAAGCCGTCGCGCCTCCTCCGCCCCGATCGAGCGACCGGTCCAGAGCAGTTCGAGCGCCGCGCGCAGTCCGATCGCCCGAGGCAGCCGCTGCGTGCCCCCCGCCCCCGGGATCAGGCCGACCCGGACCTCGGGCTGGCCGAACTGGGCGTCCGTGGCCGCGTAGACGAGGTCGCACGCCATGGCGAGCTCGTTGCCCCCGCCGAGGGCGTACCCCCGGACCTTGGCGATCACCGGCTTCGGATACTCTGCGATGCGACGCAATGTCCCTTTCGAAATGCGGGTATACTCGAGCGCCTCGGCTGGCGTCCAGCTCGCGAACATGCGAAGATCGGCGCCTGCGCTGAACGCCCGGTCTCCCGCACCCGTGATCACCACGACGCGCACCTCGGAATCCCGCTCGTGGGCGTCGAGGGCGGCCGAGATCTCGAGCCGGGTCTCCCGGTCGAGAGCGTTGCGAACCTCGGGCCGGTCGATCGTGAGGGTGAGGACCGGGGGAGCTCGATCGACCCGCACTCGAACCGGGAGCGCCTCGCTCACGAGCGGCGCGGAGCGGGACAGGCCCGATAATCCTTTGCCCGGTGCCGGCGAGGCTCGGCCGGCCCCGGGACGGCGCGCGGCGCGAAGGCACCGGGCCGCGTGGGGGCTCCGGCGGTCGGAATCTTTTACCTACCTGTTCGCTCTGGCGTCTCGGTCGGCCGGGCCGCGCGCGACGTTCCCCCGGTCGGTGCAGGGACTGCAGGCAGAACATGTATCCCAAGGAGTTCGACTACTACGCCGCGAAGTCCGTCGACGACGCACTGTCCCTCTTGGAGCGGCACGAGGAATCGAAGCTGCTGGCGGGAGGTCAGAGCTTGGTGGCCCTGATGAAGCTGCGCCTGGCCGCGCCGGCGACGCTCGTCGATATCGGCCGTATCCCGGACCTTGACTACGTTCGGCCCGGACCCTCCCGGTCGGACGATATCGAGATCGGGGCCCTCACGACCCACGACACGATCGCGCACTCCGAGCTCCTCGAACGGGAATGCCCGATCCTTCCCCACGCCGCGGGCCGCATCGCGGACCAGCAGATCCGCAACGTCGGGACGATCGGGGGAAGCTGCTGCCATGCCGACCCGGCCTCGGATTTGCCGCCGACGCTCCGGGCGCTGGACGCGATCTTCACGGTGGTCGGCCGCAGCGGCTCCCGCACGGTGCCGGCGGACGAGTTCTTCCTCGGCCTGTTCGAGACCGCCGTTCGACCGGGCGAAATCCTGACCTCGGTGCGCGTCCCCCGACTGCCGACACGGTGGGGCTGGCACTACACGAAGTTCAACCGTCGCCACGGTGACTATCCGATCGTCGGCGTCGCGATCGTCCTCCGCCTGAAGGATCGGTCCGACGCGATCGCCGAGGCCCGCATCGGACTCGCCGCGGTCGGTCCCACCCCCCTGCGCGCCCGGGCGGCCGAGGCGTACCTGCGGGACCGCGAGGCGACCGCCGAAGTGGTGACCGAGGCCGCGGAGAAAGCGACCGAGGGGCTCGAGCCGGGATCGGACATCCACGGAAGCGCGTCGTACCGCACCGAGCTCGTGCGGGTCCTCGTGCGGCGGGGAATCCCCGACGCGGTCGAGACCGCAAAGGCCCGCCCGGGAGGGAAGGCATGAGCGCGCGCCGCGAGGTGCGCCTGACCGTCAACGGTCAGGACCGGGTCGGTCTTGCGGAGCCCCGGATGCTTCTGGTCCACTTCCTTCGCGAGCAGCTGAGGCTCACGGGAACGCACATCGGATGCGACACGGGGCACTGCGGGGCCTGCACCGTCCTGATCGACGGGCGCTCCGTGAAGTCCTGCATGAAGTTCGCGGTCCAGGTCGAGGGACGCTCGATCACCACGATCGAGGGCCTCGAGCGCTTCGGTCAGCTCCACCCCCTCCAGATGGCGTTCCGCGAGCATCACGGCCTCCAGTGCGGCTACTGCACCCCCGGCATGATCCTGTCGGCGCTGTACCTGCTGGAGCACGATCCGTCGCCGTCGGAGGAGGCAATCCGCTCGGCGATCTCGGGCAACCTGTGCCGGTGCACCGGCTACGTCAACATCGTCAAGGCGATCCAGGCCGCGGCGAAGACCCTCGCGAGCCAGCAAGCGCTCGCGCGGGTGTGAGGAGGGGGCATGAGCGCTCGTACCTCCCCCGCCCGCCCGAGGGCCGTGAGCCGCGTCCGCGAAGCCCCGGCCTGGTTCGGCCGCCCTCTCCCGACGAAGGAATCGCTCCGGTTCGTCGCGGGGAAGGGGCAGTACCTCGACGATCTTCGCCTCCCCGGCACGGTGCACCTTGGGATCCTCCACAGCCCGTACGCACACGCCCGCATCCGGTCGATCGACGTCTCCCGGGCCGTCGGGGCGCCCGGCGTGGTGGCCGTCTTCACCGGCGAGGATCTCCGGCGGATGACCGAACCGTTCCTCCAGCTCGCGCCCCCGCCCGCGCACCAGGTGCTCGACCGCCCCCTCGCGGTCGAGAAGGTACGCTTCGTGGGAGAACCCGTCGCGGCCGTGGTCGCCGAGGACCGGTACCTCGCCGCCGACGCCGTCGATCTGATCGACGTCGAGTACGAGCCGCTCCCCGCCGTGGTCGACCCGACCGCCGCCCTCGCCGCCGATGCGCCGCGCCTCCACGAACAGGTCGGCACGAACGAGGTCTGGCACGGGGTCTACGAGTACGGGGACGTGGACCGCGCCTTCCGCGAGGCCGACGTGGTCGTGCAGGAGCGTTTCCACTACCACCGGTTCAATTCGGCTCCGCTCGAGCTGAACGCGGCCCTCGCCGACTACAACGTCCAGTCGGGCGAGCTCACGCTCTATTCGAACAACGTGATGCCGATGTTCTGCCTTCCGCTGATCGCCCCGTCCCTCCGGATGGCCGCGGACCGCATCCGGATCGTGGTGCCGGACACCGGCGGGAGCTTCGGCAACAAGATCAATTCGTTCCCGTACATGATCCTCGCCGCCGCGATCGCCCGCCAGGTCGGGCGCCCGGTGAAGTGGACCGAGCTTCGGAACGAGTTCTTCCTGGGAGGCACGCACGGCAACGAGCGAACCTTCGAGGCGGAGGCGGCGGCCCGCAAGGACGGCACCCTCCTCGGGCTCCGGGTCCGGGCGATCGACGACTGCGGCGCGTTTGCGCGGTACGAGCCGGCCGGCGCGGTCATCTGGGCCCAGGTCGCGTTCTCGATGTATCGCCACCTTGCCCTCCGCGTCGACTACCACGAGGTCTTCACGAACAAGTGCCCGGTCGGGCCGAACCGGGGCTACTCGCGCGCCCAGCACCTCTTCCTCTACGAACGGCTGCTCGACCGCTTGGCCGATCGCCTCGGTCTCGCCCGCACGGTCGTGCGGGAGCGCAACTTCGTGCGCCCGACGGAGATGCCGTACACGGCTCCGAACGGGACGGTCCTGGACGGCGGGGACTATCCGCGTGCGCTCCGGGAGGTCGTCCGTCGCCTTGACCTTCGTTCGCTGCGTCGCCGTCAGGAGTCGCTGCGCCGGCGCGGTCGGTACCTGGGGGTGGGGATCGCGGGCGCCCTCGACTCCTCGGGGAACAACTTCGCCCAGGTCCGGGTCATCAACCCCCAGCTCCCCTTCTCGGGGAACAGTGAGGCGGCCCGGGTCTGGATGGACCCGATCGGCGGCGTGCACGTCGCGATCGGTCCGACGAACCAGGGGCAGGGCCACGAGACGATCGCGAGCCAGATCGTCGCGCACGAGCTCGGCCTCTCCCCCGACCAGGTCCACGCGCTGCCCAACTTCGACTCGAACTCCCACCCCTCGACCGGCACGTCGGGCGCCTACGCGAGCCGGACGGCCGTCATGGCGGGCGGCGCCCTCTTCGGCGCGGCCCGGGAGCTGAGGTCCCGTATCGCCCGGATCGCGGCACATCTCCTGCACACCTCCGAGTCCGACCTCGAGTTCGTCGGCGGGACGGTGCGCTCGCGCCGGACCGGTCGCTCGGTGCCGTTCTTCCAGATCGGCGCGACCGCGGGCTCGAACGTGCTCGAGCTGCCCGCGGACGTCTCCTCGAACCTCTCGGTGACCTACGTCTACCGCCCGAAGTTCGAGATCCCGTCGCCGGTCGACAAGAAGGGGAACTTCACGATGACCTACTCCTACCAGTTCCACGGGGCGGTGGTCGAGGTCGACCCCGAGACGGGCCGGGTGCGGATCGAACGGTACGTGGCGGTCGATGACTGCGGCCGCATGATCAATCCGGCGATCGTCGAGGGTCAGGTGATCGGGGCCGCCGTGCACGGGATCGAGGCGTCGCTCTTCGCGAACCTGCCGTACTCTCCCGAGGGTCAGCTTCTGGCGACCTCGTTCACCGACTTCCTCTCCGTCACGGCCCCGGACGTCCCGTCGATCGAGGTCGAACACTTTGAGACCCCTTCGACGGCCGGTCCCGAGGGGATCCGGGGCGTCGGCGAGGGCGGCGGCACCGCGCTGTCGGTGCTCGCAGCGGCGATCGAGGACGCCCTGACACCGTTCGGCGCTCGCTTCTCCGACTCGCACTTCACTCCCGAGGGGATCCTCGCGGCCATCCGTCGGTCGAACGCCACCGCCCGTGCACGCCCACTGCCGTCCGGGCGCCGGCCAGTGTCCGCCGCGGCCCGGCCGACGAGGCGACCGCCCCGAGCGCGTCGTCCGGCTTCGCAGCGACGACCGGTGCGGCGCGGAGGCCGCCGATGAAGTTCGAGGGATCGCGTCCGCTTGCCGCGCCCCGCGAGAAGGTCTGGGCGTTTCTCCGCGACCCGAACAACCTCACGAAAGCGATGGGGGACGCCCGGGACGTCGTGATCGTCTCGCCGACCGTCTTCACCGCGAACGTCAAGGCCGGGGTCTCTGTCGTGCGCGGGACGTTCCGCTTCCGCTTCGAGGTCGTGGACGAGGACCGCCCCTCCCGGCTCCTCGTCCGGGCGCGCGGGACCGGGATCGGCTCCGCGGTGGACCTCGACCTGGGGGTGCATCTCGAGGAGGACGGACGGCAGACCCGCCTCCTCTGGAACGCGGAGGCCCGGGTGAGCGGCGCGCTCGCGGGGATTGCGCAGCGCCTGCTCGACCAGGCGGCGCAGAAGACGATCCAGGACGTCTTCACCAACCTCGAGCGGCTCGCGGTGAGCTAGCGGTGGCGGGTGCGGGGCCCCGCCCGCATCGGACCGAAGGGAAGAGCGGAGCTCGAGCGCCCGATCAGTCCGGCCCGCGCGCCACCTCGTCGACGAGCGTACGGAACTCCTCGTCGGAGAGGAACCGACGCTCGGCTTCGGAGCGGGACTTCACGACCCGCACGAGACGATCGACCTTCTCCTCGGGGAGCTCGAGGCCGAGTTCGTGCAGCTTGTAGGCCACGGCGTGCCGACCGCTCTTCTTCCCCACCACGACGCCGTAGTGGTTGCCGACGAGGTCGGGGGTGAACGCTTCCGAACCGAGATGGTAGCGCGACCACCCCGCGACCGAGATCCCCGACTCGCGGGTGAACGCGCGCGACCCGACCATCGGGTAGTTTGACGGCGGAGTGACCCCGCTGCGCTCGGCCACGATGCGGGAGAGCTCGGAAAGGCCTTCGAGGCGGAGCGAAGAAGGGATGCCATACAGCAGCTCGAGCCCGAGGGCGACGTGCTCGAGCGGGGCGTTCCCCGTCCGCTCGCCGAGTCCGTTCACCGCGACGTGGACGACCTTCGCGCCCGCGAGGAC
>JAKAVH010000152.1 GCA_021827545.1 Thermoplasmata archaeon | reverse complement strand
CATCGCGCGCAGGGGACCGAGGTTCGAGCAAACATTGGATGAGGTTATCGAGGACGCCGCCCTGCTGGTTGGGCGGGTGGACGTCTCCCCATCTCGGGGCCCGCCCGGGTCCCGTGCCGGCTCGCCCCCGCGATCGCTCACTCGCCCTCGTCCCGGCGGGACCTCCGCACGCCCGGAGCGTCCCTCGGCATACTCCGTGGGAGAACGACAGTTCAAAATCGCTTCGGTCCGGCGCCGGAGCCGCGTCGACCGGGAATCGGGTCCCGCGACGATCTCACTCGACGTCGAGAAAAAGACTGCCCGAGAAACCCCCGCTCGGCGTGGTGAGGGTGACCGTAAGGAGCGGCCCCGCGCCCGCGGCCATCGAGAGGGGGACGTCCGAAGCGATCACCTGGAACCCGGGGGTGGCCGAGGACAGGGTCGAGATGCGGCAGGAGGTTCCGGAAAAGACCGTCCAGTTCCAAGTGAAAGTGCCGCCCGCGAACGTCACAAACCCCGGTGCGGACGCCCCGCCGAGGCCGCACGCGTTGTCGGTGGACTGGAACGTGACCCCGACGACGTTCACGACGGGCGGGGGAGAGTAACCGCCGGGGCCCGGGAATTGTGGAGGGGACGGCGTAGCGCTCATCGCCGCGATAACGACGATGAAGAGGAAGAGTACGACGAGCACGACCGCCACGATGGGGCCGGGCGAGATCGTCGGTGGCGTCGATGCCGGGGTCACCGAGGGCAATGTCTGTACCACCGGAGGGGACGAGAACGAAAGCGGAGGGGTCGGCGCCGCCACGACCACCGGGGGAAGGTCCCGGCCACACCACTGGCAGACAGCGGCGGCCGCGGAGTTGGGTCCGCCGCACCGTTCGCAGGTGCGCGACTCCACGAACCGGGCAGGGCGTACGGCGCTCTTAATGCTTCGGAAACGTATAGGGTAGGGAGTCAACACCCCCCGATGGGGATCGGCGGCTGGCAACTGAGGTCCAGATGAACGGTGCGTCCCGCCGCAGCGTTCGGCGCCCTTCGGGGCGGGAGAAGGGTGCCGGGGCCCAGGTGCTCCCTCCCCCAGAGCCGATCCTCAAGCGGCTGCACCCGTGCCCCGCGTGCGGGCATGCTACGATGGACGAGTGCTGGGCGGCCGGCAAGGAGCTTCCCGACCGCAGCCGAAAGCTCTGCATCGATTGCCATGACGAGTGCCGGCCCAAGGTCCGTCGCCGACCGAGCCCCGCAGGGGAGAACCGAACGGCGCCCTCGCGACCGGAGGACGTGCCTCGCCTCCTCTTCGCGCCACGCGGCAGCGGCCGTGCCGGCGCGTGAGATCTCACCGGAGCCGGACGGGATCCTGAGGCGACCCCGGGCCGGGGTGCGCCCGCCTAATCCTTGAGGACGGTCGTGAAGCTGTACTTCGCCGCTTCGGCGTGCGACATCAGGTGCTCGGTGATGTCCGTCGTCTTAAGGGTCTGGAACCCACAGACGAGGCATCGGTAGAGCAACAGTTCGTTCGGGCGACCACCCACAGCTCCGGTCAGCGAAGATCCCGCCATCGGACGTGCTAGCGGATCTCGGTCGAAATAGGTTTCTGTTGGACGGCATAGCGTTCCGAGACCCCTACGCGGGGCGCGGCCGCCGCTTGCGAAGCCGAAGCGAGCTGCGGGCCACGCGCCGCGAGGGAAGGAATACCCTCGTGTCGAAGCCACGAACCCGCGAGCTCGGAGTCCCGCTCGACGGCACCCCGGGCCCGCTCAACGCCCTGACGGACGTGCCCGGGGTCGAGGTAGGCCATGTCACCCTCATCTCCGACCCGCCCGCCCGAGGGGCCGTCCGGACCGGGGTCACCGCCATCCACCCCCGAGGGAGGGACGCTTCCGATGCGGTCTACGCGAGCTACTTCCGCATGAACGGAGCCGGCGAGCTGACGGGGACGGCCTGGATCGAGGAGGCAGGGGTTCTCGAAGGACCCGTGGCGTTCACGAACACCCTCGCGGTCGGGACGGCCCACTCGGCGCTCGTGCGATGGTGGGTCGACCGGGGGCACGACCCCGCGAGGGAGTTCCCGTTGCCGGTCGTCGGGGAGACGTGGGACGGATATCTGAACGACATCGGCGCGCTCGCGGTCGAGCCCGCCCACGTGCTCGCCGCCCTCCGGGAAGCGCGTCCCGGACCGGTCCCCGAAGGCAGCGTCGGCGGCGGCACCGGCACGAGCGCCTTCGGATTCAAGGGCGGGATCGGGACGGCCTCCCGGACGGTTCGGACAGGGTCGGCCGAGTACCGGCTGGGCGTTCTCGTCCAGGCCAACCACGGTGACCGCGGCCAGTTGAGGATCTGCGGCCGCACCGTCCCGGCGCCGCCCGCCCGAGAGGAGGCACCGACCGGTGAACAGGGGTCGGTCCTGGTCCTCGTCGGCACGGACGCCCCGCTCGACGCTCACGACCTCGCGCGCCTGGCGCGCCGAGCCCCTCTGGGTCTCGCCCGGACCGGCTCGGTGGCGGGCGATCTTTCGGGCGACCTCGTCCTCGCGTTCGCCACGGGCCGCGTGCCGCCGCGCGCGCGGGACCCTGGTCGCCTCGCGGAGGGGCTGGGCCACTCGGCCCTCGACCCTTTCTTCTCGGCCACAGTGGAGGCCACCGAAGAAGCGGTGCTGAACGCCCTCGTTGCGGCCGAGACGATGGTGGGCTATCGGGGCCACCGCGTCGAGGCGCTCTCCCACGAGACCGTCCGGCGGTCGTTCCGAACCCCGCGCTGAGCGGAGCCCGCCGCCCCCGACCCGCCTCTCCCAGGACCGGAAGCGCTCGCGCGGGCGTGCGAGGGCCGCCGCCGGGTCGGTCGGCAAGACCTTTACGACCGGCCCGCTCTTCGGCACCCGGGCGCTTCCGCGTGGCCCTCGGCACCTCGGACCGGCCCGAAGGCATCGAGAATGCTCGTACCGCTCGAGGAGGCGCGAAGAGCGGTCGACGCGGCCCCGATCCGGTCGCCCCGCGTCGTCTCGACCTCGGTGACGGGCGCGCTCGGGAAGCTCGCGGCGGCGACCGTGACCGCACGGGAGCCGCTTCCCCGCGAGAGGAGGTCGGCGATGGACGGCTACGCCGTCCGACTGGTTCCGGGCCGACCGGTCGCGGTATTCTTCCTCCGAGCGGGTCTACTGAGATCGACCGGTCCTGCGAACATCGCCCTCGCGGAAGGTGAGGCCTCCCCCATCGCTACCGGCCTCCCGCTTCCGAAAGGGGCGAACGCCGTCGTGCGGGCCGAGGCGGCCCTCGTCCAGGGGAACGCGCTCCGGCTTCGCCACCCCGCTCGCCCCGGCCAGGATGTCCTCGAGCCCGGCGAGGTGATGGAGCGAGGAGAACGCATCCTCCAACGCGGCGAGCCGGTCCGCGCGGCGCATGTGGGGGCCCTCCTGGCCCAGCGGATACGGTCGATCCCCACGTACCGGATCCGGATCGCGATCGCCCCGATCGGGGACGAGGTCCTCCGTCCGGGGTCTCGTTCCCCGGACGGCGTCCCGGATTTCCTGAGCCCGATCATCGCGAACCTCCTCGGCTTCGCCGAGGTTCGCGTCCTCCCTCCGACGGCCGACGACCGGAGCCGAGTCGGACGCGTTCTCGAGGCGGCGAGTCGTCGTTCCGACCTCCTCTTCACGATCGGCGGCTCTTCCGTGGGGCCGAAGGACGTGACCAAGGCGGCGATCGTCGACGTGGGCCGGCTCCTCTTCGAGGGGGTTTCGGCGAACGTCCTCAAGCGGGGCGCGGTGGGATTCGTGCGTCGGACCCCGGTCGTGGTGCTGCCGGGCCAGGTGGTCTCCGCGGTGGCCGCCTTCCACGAGCACGGACTCCACGTGCTGGCCCGAATGGTGGGGCGGGAGACCCGTCGCTACGAGGAGGTCACTCTCGCCCGGGAGGTCCTGGCAGACCACCGGATGGACAGCGTCTACCTCTTCCGGGTCTCGGGGGGGGTCGCGACGCCGCTCCCCTGGGGGGTCGCCCGCATGATGGGACTGCTCCAGGCGAACGCATTTGGCCTCCTCGCGCACGGCCGACGGTATCCGTCCGGCGAGCCGATCCGGGTCCAGCGACTGTGGTCGTCGGGCGGCTCGGGACCCGAGGCCCCGGTACGGGCGCCCGGTTAGCGACCGAACGAAGGTCGGGGTCCCGTCGGCCCGCTGCGCTCGACACGACCTCTCAGGGACGGCCGCGCCGGGTTTCCGGTGCGTTGCGGGGGTCCGTTGCACAAACGCGGGGCGATGGGTGGGATGTCTGCGCAGGGTGTTTGAAGGAACGACCGGCCCGGGCGGGCCCGCGACCCCACCGGGTCAGCCCCGCCGCCGTCGGGAGTCCGTGCGGACGACCGCGAGCCCCGGCGCTACCGCTGCGAGCGCCGGCTCGGAGACGGACGGGACGATCAGCGCCGGCGCCGCCTTCGGGAAGTTCGCGAATCCCGGGTCCTGCCACTTCGGCCGACCGGGCATCACGATGCGGGAGGGCGACGGCGGGACCAGCCGTTCCGGGTCGGCCGATTGAAAACGAGCCCGATGTCGCAAGAGAGCGCCGACGTCCGGGTCGGACAAGAGCCACCCTCGGCGCCCCGTCGCGGTCGGTTGCTCCCGGACCACGTTCGCGCTGCGCAGCCGGTAGAGCTCGGCGTACGTCTTCGTCGGAGAGATCCCGCACATTCGCGCGATGCGGTAGCCCGTGATCGGTCCCGGGGCGGTGGCGAGCGCGGCCAGCGTGCGGACGCGGGTCGCGCTCCCAAAGAGGGCCACGAGTTCCGGGCTCGGTTCGAGCGGCATTCTCGAACAACAGTTAGCGTCGGTAGGGGGTTATAAAGGTAGATACAACGGCGATGGTGTAGCACGGGCTCCCGGCGGCTGCCGATCCGCTCGGGTCGTTCGACCTTCCGTCCCCTCGGAGCCGTGGTCGTCGGCCCCACTGCACCACGCTCATCGAACTCGCGCCCACCGGCTCCGATGGTGGGGGCTCCGCCCGGGTACTTGCAGAACTCGTGAGCGAACGATACGACGGTCCCACTCGAGGCGGCTGTCAGAAACGCGAGCGCGTGGGCGAACCCATTCGGACCGTTTCCGAGTTCCCGGGACCTGTACGTCCGCTTGCCTCGAGCGTGAGAACCCCCGCTCGTGAAGCAGCGTTGGGTCGAGCGTCAGGACCGACCCATGGTGACCGACGCGCCGATCTTCCTCGCTCACCCGCGGGGAGGCGGAAGCACCGGGGTCCCCGAGTTCACCATTTGCTCGCTCTTCCTCATGCTCCACGCGTGGGCAAAGAAGAGCGCTGCTACTAAGACGAACAGCCCGGGGGTGCCTAATGCGATGCCATATGCGAGGGAGCCTAGATCACCGGCCGCTTGAAGTAGAACAAGGGCGACATAGAAGGCGAAGCCCACGGCGAGCAGAACCAAGCCTCCCACCAGGAACTGTGAACTAGCCCGCATCGTGACTCCGAGGGAGTCTCTCGCTCATCAACATAGTCTCCGGACGAGCTCGAGCCGATCAAGGGCTGGAGGCGGGGTAACCGAATGGTTCGTGGGCCCAGTTGCGTGGCCGAGAGCATGCGCCGCGACCGCGATCCGACACCTCGGGGCGTGAGCGAACCGTGCCCTCAGCTACCACGGACCGTGGAACGACCGACCCGTCGGGGTGTGCTCGATCGGCTCGGCCCCGGGTCGATCCCGCCGTGTTCTTATCCCGCGGCGGCGTCTCTCGTCCGGTCGGGGCGGTTAGGCTGCCGGTAGGGAGGAGCGCGAGCGTTGAGTGAGCCGATCTACGATGAACGATACGCTCGGCCCGGCCTGTATTGGGGAAGCAAGCCCACCGGACTCGCACGCGACGTCCTTCGCATAGCGCGCTCACTTCCGCGCTCCCCCCGTACCTTGGTCGACCTGGGTTCCGGTGAGGGCCGAGACTCGATCTACTTTGCCCGGCGAGGCTACCGGGTCTTGGGCGTGGACATCTCGAGCGTGGGAGTCCGAAAGGCGGAGCGGCGCGCGTCTCGGCTCGGGGTCAACGTTCGATTTCTCGTCGGGGACATTCGGACCTACCGACTGAGCCGTCGGGTGGACGTGGTGTTTTGCTCGGGCGCCCTGAACAACCTCCCTCGTCGGATCCGGGCGGCCCGATTTGAACACTTCAAAGCCCACACCGCGCCGGGGGGAATCAACGCGATGAACGCCGACGTACCGAAACCGTACATCCCACCCTACTCGATGAATCCATTCTCGTCTCCGTTCCGCTCGGGAGAGCTGCTGGGCTACTACGGGGATTGGCAGATCTTGGATTCGGGCCAGGTGGAGTTCGTTTCCAACGCCAGCGGCGTTCCCCATCGGAAGGCGATGGACGTGGTCATTGCCCGGAAGCCGGATCCGGACTCGTAGCCGATAGTGGGGCGTGGTCGAGCCCAACGATCGTCGGCGAGAGGGCGGAGAGGGGCTCCCCGGGGTTACGGATCGCGCCCCAGGTCCGTTCGAGGCGCGGAAGGCTGTCCGAGCGCGACCCGGCGGCCCCGGCTCGAGATGC
Organism: Thermoplasmata archaeon; assembly: GCA_021827545.1. The sequence continues at coordinate 3,287 of JAKAVH010000152.1, read as the reverse complement.
GCCAGGAAGCGATACCGGCGGCCGCGCCGATCGCCGTCGTGACGAGGAGGAGTTCCCCGACCGGCGCGGTCGGCCCGGCCGACGAGCCCACCGGGGGCGAGGTCCCGGGCGCCGCCGCGACGAACGTCAGATCGACCGTCACGGAGTGGCCGACGACGACGACCTGTCCCGTGGAGCTCGAGACGAGCGAGAAGCCCGGTACGGTATCCACCGCGTAGAGGTAGCTCCCGTTCGGCTCGTGCCATTCGATCGTGCCGTTGGAGGAGGCGAGGATGCTCCCTACGAGGGTGACGCGGAAGGAGGTGCCGGCGGTGAGACCGCTCTCCACGAACCGGATCGGATAGAGGTTGAGCGCGAACGTCACTCCGAGCGCGATCCCCGAACCGTCGATCGTGAACCGGCCGCTCGCCGGGCTCACCGAGTACGAGAGGTTGATCGACCCCACGGAGAAGTTGTACGTCCCGTTCGGCTCCGTGAGCGAGAGCGTGGGGCCGCTGCTCACCACGGCGGGCTGTCCGGTCACCGTCACCGACCAGGGGAGCGACCCGACGAGCCCGCTCTCCGTGAAGGTCACGGGGAAGATCGACCCGTCGAACGTCACGGGAACCGTGACGGCCGAGCCGGCGACCGAGAACTCGCCCGACGCGGGTTGGGGACCGAGGGCGATATCCGCGGAGGCGACGGTGTAGGCATAGCTGCCGTTCGGTTCAGTGAAGGAGAGGTTGGTGGTCGTGCTCTCGAACGACGAGCCGCGGGTGAGGTTCACCCACCACGCGGTGCCGGCCGGGAGACCCGACTCCGTGAAGGAGACCGGTTCCACGGCGACCGCGCCGCTCCGGACGGCGAGGTTCTCGAGCGTCGTGACGATCGGCACGACCCACGACTCGGTGGTCATCGACCACCAGATGTAGATCGAGCCCACGGTCGAGTTGGCGGCGTACCGGCCGTCCTGGACCGCGAGCGCCTCGGAGACGCCGTTGCCGCCGCTCCCGAGCGAGATTTGGACGGTGAGCCGGTCGATCGGAACCGACGCCGCCGCGAACTGCGTGGTGAGCTTCGAGATCGCGACGGGCCACTTCGCGGGGCTCGCGTCCGACTGCGCCTCGATGTCGACGAAGTCGACGACCTTCGCGATGGCGCCGTAGCTCCAGTGGTCCTTCTGGAGGTCCCCCTCGAGCAGGGCCCGGCCGGACGGGTACGCGTAGGCGAGCCGATGGTACTGGTGGCAGATCGCCGTGGCCGAGGTGTAGTAGGCGAGCGCCGCCGTGAAGTTCCAGGTCCACGAGGGGAAGAACGTCAGGCTCGGTTCGTAGTCGATCATGATCCCACCGAACAGCGGGGAGAGCGAGCTCGCCGCGATCCTCACGTTCGGGAGGCTCTCGACCCGAGCGGTCAGGGTGACCCCGGCCGGAAGGTGGGAGCTGAGCTGCTGCGCCCAGGCATTGAGCGTCGCGATGTCGGGGGTGTTGTTCGCGAGGCTCCGGCCGAGGTCGATGGTGTCGCCGGCCTTCAGGAGGTGGGCGATCCCGGCGATGTAGGAGACTTGGCCCGAGTTGTAGGCCTCGAGGGTGACCCGAGCTCCGGTCGGAGCGGAACTCGTGGAAGAGAGGTCACCTATCGACGGCGTGGCATGAGAGAGGGGGGGCAGGGACGAGAGCAGAAGGGCAGCGCAGAGGACGGTCAGGAGGAGCGCGATCCCTCCGAACCGCGTCGGCGGTCCGTCCCGGGGTGCCCGTGGCCCACCGATCCGGTTGAGGGGTCGACCCCGAAAAGGAGTGGTTGCACCCCGCGACCCGCGCGACTCCCGGACGGGAATGAAGCCGGTCCCCGGAGCGACGGGCGCCGCCGACCCGGACCCGACGAGCGGCCCCTGCCTTTCTTGCGCTCCCCTACGCATTGGGCAACTTGGTGTGCACATCCTACTCCTTCCTTTTGGTGCGAGCCCCGAACTCCTTGGCGCAAACCCCGAAGCGCCGGGCCGCCGGCGGGACGGGGCGTACCGCCGACGGACATGATCGGGACCCCACCACCGGCCCGCGCGGGGCGGTTCCTACTGGGGGTTCGAGGGGCGTCCGAACGAACGCTCGTCGCGCCTCAAGACCGGCCCCGCCCCCGAGGCGCTTTCGAGGGAAGAGCGGGCTCGGGCCCGGAGTTCGAGCCGACCGACCCCCCTGCCGGTCCGCGTCGAACTCGTCGTCGTCGGTCTCGGCCCGATCGTCCCCGTCGGCGGCGCGGCCCCAAAGTTGATGTATAACACCCCCGGTCCCCCACCGCCGTCACCGGAGAGGCAGCGGACCATACCGTGCGGAACCTTGTCGTCCTACTGATCACCCTCACCGTGCTCCTCGACGGCGGGTTCCTTTTTGCCGCCGCCGCGCCCCCCGTGCCCCCGCCAGCGTCGCTCCCGGGCCTGAGCGCCATCGGGCCGTCGGGCTCGAGTTCCGTCACCCCGGGTCCCGGCGACTGGCCCACTTATCTGGAGAACACGGCGCACACTTCGGCGAACCCGTATGAGACGACGTTGTCCGTCTCCAACGCGAAGAGTCTCTCACAGGACTGGTCGTTCGCGAACCCGGGTCCGATCAGCGACTCCACGACCGTGGTCGGCACCACGGCCTACTTCGGCACGTGGGCCGGTTACGAATACGCTCTCGACACGTCGAGCGGAGCCCTCCGTTGGAAGACCTACCTCGGGACCACCGTCTCGAGCGCCTGCGGTACGTTCGGGGTCGCGTCTTCGGCGACGATCGCCAACGGCGACCTCTATATCGGTGGTGGGGACGGCAACTTCTACGTCCTCGATGCGTCGACCGGCGCGATCGAGTGGAAGGTGCTCGTCGGCGACCCCAGCCAGGGCTACGCCCTCTGGGCGAGCCCGCTCCTCTACGATGGGTTCGCGTACGTCGGCGTGGCGAGCTTCTGCGACCAGCCCCTCGTCCCCGGCGGTCTCCTCCAGGTGAACCTCACGACGCACAGCATCCAAGCGGAGTTCCCCACGACCTCGAACGGCGAGCTCGGCGCCAGTGTCTGGGGAACGCCGACCGTCGACCCGACGACCAACACGATCTACCTCACGACGGGCAACGCGAAGGTCGGCGTTTCGGAGGCGATGGCGGACTCGATCGTCGCGATCAACGCCACCACGCTCGCGCTCGAGTCGATGTGGCAGATACCTCCGGCCCAACAGATAGTCGCCGGGGACTTCCGATCCTCACGGACCTTCTTCGTACAGCGCATTGGAGCGCTGGAGGGGGGGGCGGTACAGGCGCGCGCCTTCCCTGTAGTCT
>JAKAVH010000258.1 GCA_021827545.1 Thermoplasmata archaeon | reverse complement strand
AGTCTCCCGCTCTTCAGCCCTCCTGACGGGGCGTCGGCCCTCCCCCCTCGACGGACTTCCCCGCTTCCGGCGCGTCGCCCCCGCCACGAGCCGCGAAGCCTTCACACCACACGGTGGAGTCCGCGTGCGATCCGGTAGCGCAGGTTTCCGACCTTGCCGCGGGCAATGCTCCAGAGCGCGGGCCCCGTGCAGGGCCCGTGATAGATGTGGAAGTCGGGGAAGACGTAGACCCCCGGGCCCTTCGCCGCGAGGTGGGCGCCCTCGAGGATGGCATCGAGTCGGCCAGGATCCATCGGAAGGATCCGTTCGTGCGGTTGGTATCGGGCGCCGATCGGGTAATCGATCCCCGGCCTCGCCGTCATCTCGATATGCCCGCCCACGACCGCCGAGACCGGGTGCGTACGGGCGAACCCCACCAGGCGGGCCATGCTGGACCGAAAGGCGGGCATGTCCGCCACGTAGAGCCGGCCCGGGCAGACGGTGTCCCCGGTCAGCAACAGGCCGGTACGGCGGTCGTAGAGGGCGATCGATGCCGGGTGGTGGCCGGGTATCGCAAGTACCTCGATCGGCCGTCCCCCCAGGTCCAATGTCGCGACGGCCGCCGGCCCGTCGGAGAGGCCGAAGTACTCCCGAACGGCGCTCGCGTCTCGGCCCACGACGCGAGTGTTCGGCCGGTCGGCGAACTGGGAGTCCCCGGCCACGTGGTCGCCGTGCCCGTGGGTGTGCGCCACCACGAGGGGATACTCGCTGCGAGGATGATCGCTCCGCCAGGCACGGACGAGACCATCCACGGTGCTCCGGAGCGGGCAGCGACGAGGATCGGCGATCGCGCCCGAGTCGACCAGGAGCGCGCGATCGTGGCCGAAGACGAGGTACAGAAAGGGCGCCTCGAACGAGACGTCCTTGCTTTGCCGGAGGATGAAGGTCTTCGCGTCGTACCGATGTACCTGGACCGGAGGGTCGCGAGGTCCGGGGCCGGGAGGCGACCCATGGATCCACCGGACGGGCCAGTCGCCCGGCCCAAGCGGGGCGGATGGGCGACCGGCGGAGGTTTCCGGCATCTCGGTCATCGGTGAGCCACCCCCCGGAAGGCCGGTGCATCCCGCGCCCGCCGGGATCCCCTCCCCGGGGCCGGATCTCCGACCGATCGGATGGAGTTGACCACCCCGGCCATGATGCGACGGTCCCCCAGCCGGTGCGCCTCCGCGGTCGCCTGCTCGAGGGCGATGCCGTCGAGCACCGCCGCCAGGAGCAGGGCCGGCAGGATGGGGTCAAGGTTCCTCAGGAATCCACGGGACCTCCTCGAGCGATGGGCGGAAACGCCCGACCACTCCTGAAGCGCGGTCGACGATCCGGTCCTGGAGGGCCGCGGGCTCGATCGAGGCCGCCTAGAGCTCGAGGGTCCACCGCAGTCGGGCCGCCGGCCGGAACGACGCGACGAACGTCTCCAGGACCGCGAGGATGCGGTCAAGGCCGCCCTGGTGCGCCTCAGTCGGGACGTCTCCTCGCGAGGGATGAGAGTCGGGGTGCGAGGGGGAACGACTCCCAATCGGCACAAAAGCGGGGTACCTTCGAACCGCGGACTCCGCACGGCCGTGAACGATCCAGCCTATTGAGCGGGCACCGGAGTCACGTCCGGGGACTCCGCCTCGCCGTCCCCTCGTACCCGGGAACGATCGACCGCGAGCCAGCGGTAGCCATCGGCGACCTCCACGTTCGCGATCAGGATCCCCTGGGCGGCGAGCTCCGAGCGGTACCGCAACAGGGAGTCGAAGAGCGCGAAGGCGTCCTCGTGGGTGAGGTGCGAGAGCTCCGACGTCGTCCCCATCCAGTCCCCGTCCCGCACCAGTTGGCGGAACACCCGTACATAGCGGGCCACCGTGGGATCCGAGGGGGGAGGCAATCTCTGGGCGGAGGAGACCGACGCGCGGAAGGTCGGGCGCGACCCCTCGTCGACCGGCCCGAACGGCGCCGGCACCCGAACGGGAGTGCGGGGGTCCGGGACGACGGAGCGAACCGGATCGGACCGTCCGAGGGCGGGCATGAGGCCCCCGGATCGTTCGGGAGCGTACCCCCGGGGGGCTAGGAGCCGGTCCGTCGCTGGGCGTGGGAACCCCACCCGCGCCGCGTCCGGCACTGGACCCGGCTCGACGAGGGGAGCCCGCAACAGGGGGATCTCGACGTCCGGGTCGGAGACCCGGGCCTCGATGACGCGAACGAACTCCTCGATGTCGCCTTCGGGCACCGGACGGACGTTCCGTCGCATCCGGAACCGGTCGAGGGCGCTCCGGAGCTCGGGGCTTGGCACCGAGAAGGCCCTCCGTTGGCTACCGTCACGGAGGACCACCCACGGGCGCGATCGGGCGTCGCGGAACAGCTGGAGTCCCGCGAAGAGCACGAGGTCGGTGTAGAGCTCGTGGGCCGGCGGGCCTCCCATGGCGCTTACCGGGGGCGTCCACTCGCCGGTCCGCAGGCTGACGTCACGGATTTTCACGTCAGAGTAGCTCACGCGCCCACTTCTCCTGCGACCGGGGTCCTGCGCGCGCGAGGATCTCGCGCCGTCCGTTCCTCGGGGACTTAGGGTATAGTTCTTGCGGAGCATCGGAAGCGCAAAGGGAGCCCACCGGTGCGCCGCTCGCCGGCCCGGCGGCGCGTTCCGGAGCGGCGAAGAGGGCGGTCCGTCGACCCGGAGGGACGGGGACCTAACGGAGTCCGAGCCTCCGCTGTGCCGCGCCGATCTCGGCGAGCCGCAGGTCGAGGCCATGGAGGCGGAAGGCGATCGGATCCTCGCCCAGGACCGTCGCGCGCAGCCCGCGCTCCTCGGCGGCCCGATACCGGCGAACGGCGGAACGCCAGCCCGCCCAGGCGACCGCGGCGACCACGATGGCCACGACGAGCGCCCCGAACAGCGCGGCGAGTTCGATCTCGGTGAGCGCGACGGACATGGGCCGGCAGGGGCCGGTACCGTTCAGCGAGCGTCGGGGAGTTCGTCCTTGGACGCCTTCAGAACGATCCGGTCCCTCGAGATCTCGGCGATGTCTCCCACGCGGAGCCTTAGCCGTGCGCTCCGGGCATCGCTCGGTCGCACGAGGAACTTCCAGACAAGCCAACCGCCAGCGGGAGCGGTCGAGATCGCGAAATCGTAGGCCCGACCCAGGTACTGCTCATCGCGAGAGTACACTTTCGCTCCCTCGAGCGAACCGAGGACCAGGTGGTCGGGCGTGGAAGTATCGACCGCCTCCTCGTGGATCGGGGTGCGACCCCGCCGAACGAGACGGTGGTCCCGCGCCTCCACCGCCAGCTCGTCGGTCGGCACGTCGAGGCACCGGCGACGGCGTGAGAGACCGTGGGTGAGCACGATCCCGGTCACCGGCCAGCGGCGCGCGGTCGTGTTGACGACAAGGTCCCGGACCGTGCCGATCTTCTCGCCAGTGCCGTACTGGACATCCCAGCCGTTCATTTCCGATTTCAGCAGCATGGTCGTCTCTCCTTCGTTCTCGTTTCCTTCAGAGCGTCAGTTCGAGATGCCCGCAGCGCGGGCACTCCTTCCGATGGTCCTTGAACATCCCGCAAGCGGGGCAAAATGGTTGACCGTGGCGCCGGCGCACCGGACGGGGATCGGGATGGTCCGCGAACAGGCCCGCCTCCCTTCCGCGGAGCTCTTTCTCCCACTCGAGCCGGGACCAGTGGACGAGTACGGAGCGCTCGAGTTCGTCCCGGCTCACGTCTCGGATCCCGCGCGCCCCGAGGTAGCGCGCGAGGTCGTCGAGTCCCTGGGAGAGCTCCGGCTGGCGAGGATGCGACGCGACGTAGCTCGCGACGATCCCGGCAAGGACCCGCGGGTCGGTCGCCCCGAGTCCGGTGGAAGCTCGACGGGCCGCCATCCCCTGCCCCGCCCTCACGACGACTTCTTCTTCGCCGCGCGCTCGACCGCCGCGAGCCGCTCCTCTTGGACCGTCACGTCACGGTCCAGCGTCTGCACGAACACGAGCAGCGCCCCGGAGCGGTTCGTGAGGTCGGAAACGCGCTGATCGCGCAGATGGAGCGCGACCTCGTCGAGCACCCCAAAGTCGCGAAGGTAGTCCGGGAGCGAGGAGTCGAGGAAGCGCTCGATCCGGCGGTCCCAGAGCCGTCGCTCGTAGTGCAGGGTCGTCGCGTCCGCCTCGGCGTACTCGGACCCGGTCGAGAAGAGCTCCTTGAAGCGCTCCCAGAACCCCGGCCCGGTCGGCTCGCTCTCCGGTCCCAATACGATGTTCTCTTCCGCTACTGCCATGATGCTTCACCTCGGTTCTTCGTCACTCTTGCTGGGCGAACAGTTTCGACTCGTTCTGCCGGATCGTGTCGAGCTGCGTGTTCATCTTCGCGATTTCGACCCCTCGCTCGAGCCGGGTAGTCCGCGCGTCGACCTCGGTCATGAGCGCGATCGCCCGCCGCGAGAGCGTCGCGAGATCCTCGTTGATCGCGTCGATCCGCCCGCGCTCGGAGTCGTTCAGGACCACCGCCGCGTTCGAGTACTCGCGGAGCAGGTCGCGCCGCTGGGCCATCTGCAGCTTCGTCTGTTCCATCATCAGCTCCGCCATGCGGACGCGGTGGCGGTTGCTGTGGATGCGGGCGACCACCGCCGCGACGACCGCCGCGACGGCCACCGCGCCTACGGTGACCACGAACAGGACGACGTTGTCGGCCAGGAACGTCCAGAGGTCGGTCACGGAGAGTCCCCCGGTCCGCGAGCGTTCATTCGATCTCTCCGATCCGTTGCTCGAGTCGGTCCATCCGGGAGTCGAGCCCTTGGCGGGCCGTCCCGAGAAGGTCGATGTCGTGGGAGAGCGTGGAGAGCCGCGCCGAGACGTTCCCGGCCCACAGATCGAATCGGCGGGTCGTGACCAGGTCAAAGTCCTCGACGATGTGCGGGAACCGGTCCTTGAAGTAGAGACCCAGGTGGCTGACGCCGGCCCGCTCGTACGCCCGACGCCGGCGGCTGTCCCGCAGTATCCAGGCGACGATCCAAGTGACCGCCGCGGCCAGCGCGACGATCAGGATCGCCACCAGCACCCCGACGACGACCGTGATGGTGTCGACCATGGTTCCTCCCTCACCTCGCCCCTAGGCCGTACTTGACCTCGAGACGCGAGAGCCGCTTCTGGATCGTCTCGAGTCGGCGGACCGAGGCTCCCCGCCAGCCCTCCAGGTCCGCGATCCGGTCGTGGTGGCGACCGATCTGCTCGTCCAGGGGCCGGATACGCTCCTCGGTCGCGAGCTCGTGCTCGCGGATCAGACGGGGCATCTGCTCGGTGAGATACTGGTCGAGCCGGTGGGTGGGACCGCGGTCCCGGACGTAGGCCCGGGTCCGTTCTCCGATGTTCGGCATCTTCACTCCTCTCCTTCGGACGGGAGTTTCTTGGGACGCAGCTTCCGCTCGATGCCGCGGCCGAGGTCCCGCGCGCCTTCGCGCACGATGACCGCCGCAGGGAGGTACGGGCGGATCTCCACCTGCTCCCCGATGGCGACGCCGAGACGCCGCATGTCGGGCTCGCGCAGCAGGATCTCGTCCCTCCCGATCCGCTCGTCGGCGAACAGTCGGAGGGCGAGCGTCCTCTTCCCGAAGTTCACCTCCACGAGCGTGTTCGACGCGAGACCGAGCTCGGCCCGGACGGACTCGTGGATGCGGACCGCCCCGCCGGGGCGGATGTCGCTCGAGCGGACGGTGAGCGGGCGGCCTCCGATCCCCATCTGTGGCGCATGTTCGGGCACCGCTTCCTTCGCTGTGGCCATGAGTTTCCCTCCTGTTTTCCCGGTCCGAAGACCGCGACGCGGGCCGGGGGCCATCGCCCCGCTCGGCCTTCGGCCTCGTCGGGTCTCCCGATCGCTGGTTGTGGGTGCCCATCGGGAGCGCGCGACATAAATGGTCCGTTCACTGTATTTCACGGTGCGATTCCCCCGCAATTCCGGCGCGGAAACGGTCGTCCTATCGTGAGTGAGGATGGCTCCCGGTGCGGCGCTCCCGCCCCCCCGCGGTCGAGCCGTTCGGCTGAAGTGGCGCCGTCCGCCGGGGTCGTCGGGCTCCGGGGGCCAGGGCGCGGAAGATCCTCCCCGCGGGGGCCGAAGGGCGGAGGATGGGCCCGGCACGGTCCCGGCGCGGAGGGCCGAGGTGCGGGTCGCCCCGACCCCCCTTCATCGCGGAACTTCTCTCGGCTCCCCATCGCCGGCGGCCGATTCGCCCTGCGGCACCGAGCGCTCAACAGACCCCTGCGTCCCGGTGGAGGCGCCAGGACCCGGCGGCGGGGCCTCGAAGCCCCGAACCCGACGCTGCCACGCCCAGACCGCCGCAGCCCCGAGCACGATCAGACCCACGACGATGATCGTCCACGCCGCCCACGAACCCGGATTCTCGAGGTCGAGGACCGAGGTGGGGGAGGCGTCGACGGTGAAGCTCACCTCGCTCGAGTCGCGCGCCCCGACCGCGTCCGTGAGGTAGACGGTCACGTCGTGGCTCCCCCAGGTCGAGGTCGGGCAGTCGACGCTCGGGCGATCGTTCGCGACACACCCCTCGGGCAACCCGCTGTAGGCGTACGAGTACGGTTCTACCCCACCGGACACCTCGGTGGTCAGGGAGACGATAGCGCCGGCGCGAACGTGGCCCGCGCTCGCCGCGAACCGGTCGATGTTCGGGAGCGGTTCCACGACGACCGTGACGCTGGTCTCCGACGACGCGCCGATCGTATCGTTGGCCCAGAGGGCGATCGTGTAGGTCCCCGGCTCGCGGAACGCGTGGTAGGCCGTCGCTCCCTCGCCGGATTGCCCGTCGCCGTAGCTCCACTGCCAGGCAAGATCGCCGGTGCCGCCGACGGCGGCCCCGGAGAACTGCACGGGGAAACCGATGTCGGTGTGGTACGGTGCGGCAGAGCTCGCGGAGATCGAGGGGAGTGGGTTGACCACCACGACGGCGGTCGCCACGGCCGCCTGTTCGAACGCATCGTCGACCTCGAGGTGGACCTCGTAGGTCCCGGAGAGACCGTAGGTATGGGTCGCCTCGGCCGTCTCTCCGACGGCGCCGTCTCCGAACGACCAGTGGGCCCGGTGCGGCCCCACGCCGTCGAAGATATGGGCCGTGAAGTTCACCGGGAACCCGACGTCCGTCTCGAGGTGGGATGCCTGCACCTGGACCGACACGCGGCCCTTCACTTCGATGCCCGCCGCGGAGGAGGAGGCGGTGCCTCCGAAGCTGTGCGCCCCGAAGGTCACCGAGTAGTTGCCCGAGGCACCGAACGTGTGGTTCGTGCTGGCACCGGTCGATCTCGTTCCGTCCCCGAAGTCCCAGTGGGTGCGCACGGGAGGCGCCCCTCCCGAGACCTCGGCGGAGTACGCCCCCGAGACGCCGACCTCCGCATACGATCCTGCGGGGTGCCAGCTCGCCACGAGCGACGGGTAGACCCACGTGGAGAGGGTCCGGCGGCTGACGTTCCCGTTCGCATCGGTGACGGTCAGGCTGACCGGTCGTTCGACCGCGGTCGAGGCCGCGGTCGCGTAGGCGTGGAGCGGCGCAGCCTCCGTGCTCGTGTTCCCATCTCCGAAGTCCCACCCGTACGTGTAGGGGGTCGTCCCGCCGTAGATGGCGACCTGGTACTGCACCTCCACTCCCGCGTCGACGACCGGGTGGGTCAGCATCGGCTGAGCGAGCAGGACGATCCACGCCCACGTGTCGGAACGGACGGACGACCCGTCGAACCCTCCGAACGCGATCAGGTAACCGTCCGAGGGGCTATAGATCGAAGCGCCGCCCGATCGGGGGGCCGGCGAAGTGGCCTCTGTCTCCCCCTCGGTAACCTCCCCGCGACCTTCGGGGGGTCCGCCGCCTCCCTCCGAGGCCGCGGGCGGGATGAGCTCCCAGGTGCCGCCGACGAACTTCCACATGTCGTTGATGGAGGCGTTCGTCAGGTTCGTGCCTCCGACCAGGACCGCACTCGGCGACGGGACCGTCGGATTCCATGCCAGGCTCGCGTTCGAACGCGCGGACGGGCCCGAGTCGGAGAACGCGGTCCACTGCGAGGGGCCGGAGCCGTTCGGCGCGGTGACCTCCCAGGTGTCGCCGAGGTAGCCGCTCTCGCCGAGCCCGCCGAAGATCAGGACCGCGCCGGTCGCGGGGTCGAAGGTCGACGAAGCGAACGCCCGCGCGGACGGGGAGTACTCGTGTCCGGAAGACCCGGCGCGCTCGACCGGGGCCCAGCCCGGGACCGAAGCGTTGAACTGCCAGGTGTCCGAGAGATAGCCGGACGCTCCGAGTCCTCCGTAGAGGAAGAGCGAGCCCGTGGCCCCGTCGGGCGAGAGGACCATCCCGCTCCGCGGGCTGGGGGCGTCGGTCACGGCGAGCGGAGTCCAGGTCCCGTTCGCGTACGCCCAGGTGTCTCCCAGGTAGGCGCCGTCGTACCCTCCGAAGAGAACGACAAACCCCTGCGTGCGGTCGGTTCCGTTCTGCACGTACGCGAGGCCCGCGTTCGCCCGAGGCGGCGGCGCGACCCCGCGGACGGGCGCCGGTGACCATACGCCCCGGGCATAGGTCCACGTGTCACTGAGGTATCCCGTCTCGGAGGAGCCGCCGAAAAGGAGCACCTCGCCGGTCGCGCCGTCCAGCGCGACGCTGGCCCCCGCCCGTGCGGCGATTTGGGCGTCGGCCGACCGTTGTGTCCAGCCGGAGTCCCCGAACAGCCAGACGTCGGCGTAGGCCCCCGAACCGCCGGTGCCGCCGAAAAGGACGACCTGCTCCAGGTTCGGGTCGTAGGCCATCATCGCTCCGGCGCGGGCCGAAGGTCCGGGGGGAAGCAGGTGCCAGCTCGCACCGCGGAACGCCCACGCGTCGCCGAGCGGTCCCGATGCGCCCTGGCCCCCGACCAGGACGATCTGGCGGTTCGCATCGTCCCACGTGACGGCCGCCGAACTACGGGCGGCCGGCGCGACCGCGCCGACGGTCGAGGTGGCGTCCGTCCAGGCGCCCTCCCGGAACGTCCAGGTGTCGTTGAGGGGACGCCCGTTGAAGGCACCCCCGAAGAGGACGAGTTCGCCGAGCGCGGGGTCGTAGACCAGCGACGCATTGGCCCGGGGGCCGGGCGAGATTGTCAGCGGCGCTTGGGTCCAAGAGCCGCCCGCGTAGTACCAGGTGTCGCCGAAGTACGTCGAGCTGACCGCGCCGCCCTGATGGGTCGTCGAGTAGCCCCCGTAGAGCACGACGACATGGTCGGCCGGGTCGTAGGCCAGTGCCGCCCCCGCGCGGGGGGCCGGAGAGACCGGCAGGTCTCGCAGCCAGCTCCAGGCCCCGGACTGGTACGTCCAGGTCTCGGAGAGGTAGTGCGCGCCGCGGTACCCGCCGAACAGGAGGACATAGTCATCGAGGCCATCGTAGGCCATGCTGATGCCGGCATGGACGCTCAGGCTGGAGGCGATGAACAGCCGGGTCCAGTTCCCGTTCTGGTACTCCCAGGTGTCGCCGAGGGCCTCCCCCGATGCGATCCCGCCGAAGAGGATCTCGCTCTGAGTCACTGGATCGTAAACGAAACCGCCCGCACTGCGGGCATGCGCCACCGATAGCCACGTACCATTGCCGACGGCTTCGGTCCCGTTCTCCCCGCCGGTGTCGCCTTCTCCGGGGTTCGTGATCGTGAGGCCGGTGCCGCCTTCGGAACTGCTCGCGCCCGGCCCGCCGAGCACGCTCGGAGACGGGGAGGAACGCGGTGCGCAGACCACCTGCGTCTCGGTGATCGGGACGCAGTCAAGGGTTGCGTCGGACGGCGAGCGCTCGCCGTTGCCGAGAGTTCCCAGCGCGGGGTCCAGCTCCGACGGCGAGGTCGGGTCTCCCGCGCTGACCGCGGCCATCGGTGGCGGACTCGACAAACCTCCCGTGAGCGACCCTCCGACGGGGACCGCCATCAAGACGGCCACAAGGAGGGGAAGGAAGGGAACGGCCGGCGAACGGCG
>JAKAVH010000063.1 GCA_021827545.1 Thermoplasmata archaeon | reverse complement strand
CCCCACGGTCCCGCGGACGATCGCTCGCTGGAGGAGCTCGCGGAGGAAGAACCGGGCGGCCTTCGGCCGCACCCATGCCAGGGCGGCCAGCGTCCGGCGCCGCAGCCGCCAGTGATCCGGCAGGACGACGAAGCGGGCCTTCGCCCGCAGTTCCGCGTAGTCCGCCGGGTCCATCCGCTCCCGATCGATCCAGCGGCTCTCGAAGACCGTGAACGCGACGTCCGGGTACGGATTCGACCGGACCAGGTTCAGGATCCAATTGTCGGTCCCGGCGCCGTTGCGGACGCTGGTGGCGGTGACGAGCCCGATCCGCCACCGGCGAGCGGATGACGCGGGGGAACGGTCGAGCGCGTCCGACACAGGGCCGGGCCGAGAGGAAGGAAAGTTCAAAAGGAGCGCAACCCGCGGGACCGGCGCCCTCGTCCCTACTCCACCGGGAGCGACGGGGAGCGCTGGAACCGGGTGATCGATTCGCGCGTGATGAAGCCGACGAGCCGGCTCCGGTCGGCGCGGTCGGTGACGAGCACGGCGTCGACCCCTTCCGCATCGAGGGCCGCCACGACCTCGAGGAGGCTGGTGTCGGGGTGGACGGTCGCGAAGTTCTCCCGCGCGATCTTCTTCGCCTCAACCCGCGGCCGATGGCCGAACGGCACGTCCAAGATGTCGGCGAGGCGGATCTCCCCGACGAGCTTGTCGTGATCGACGACCGCGACGAGCGAGACCGTCGAGCGGCTGAGGGCGAGCTCGGCGTCGTGGACCGAGTCGGTCGGCCGCACGGTCGGGGGAAACCGTTCGAGAGCGCTCGAGCACGGCATGTGGCGGAGGAACTCGGCGAAGTACTCGGTCGTGTGCGCCGGAGAGGCCAAGCGGTTTTCGACCTGCTCCTCGTAGAGGTGGTGCCGGCCGGCGACGTAGTAGCCGACGAAGATCGCGACCATCGCGGGGACGAGAAGCGCCTCGGAGCCAGTCATCTCGACGACCATCAGGATCACCGCGATCGGGGCGCGGGAGACGCTGCCGAAGAACGTCATCATGCCGATGATCGCGAACGCGGTGACGTCGCCGGGAGTGGCGACGCTCGGCACCGCGAGGTCGACCAAGCTGATCACGGAGAAGCCGATCGCCGCTCCGATGACGATCCCCGGCCCGAATAGCCCCGCGCTCCCGCCGGAGCCGATGGTGAGGGCGGTCGCGGCGATCTTGACGAAGATGAGCGCGACGACGACTAAGAGCACGAGGAGGGGGAGGTGGCCTTGGAACAAGAGCCACTGGACGACGCCGTAGCCGATCCCGATGGCGCCGACGGTCAATAAGTGGCCTTCGAACGGGACGACGAAGTACAGGGCGACGAGAACGGCCCCGACGATGGCGACGCCGACCGCGGGTCGGAGCCACGGCGGGATCCCAAGCCGCCGGAAGAACGCCCGGGTGCGGTAGAAGGTCGTGACGTAGACGATGCCGATCAATCCCGAGACGAGGCCGAGCAGGACGTAGACGGGAAGCTGGATCGCGCTCCAGCCGAGCCCGGCGGGCGTCGCGAACTCCGCCCCCGGCCCGTTGATCGTGATGAAGATGGCGTACGAGATCACCGAGGCGATGATCGACGGCATGATCACTTCCGGCTCGAAGTCGGAAAGGTAGAGGATCTCGCTCGAGAGCAGCGCGGCGCCGAACGGCGCGCGGAAGATGGCGCCGATCCCGGCGCCGACCCCGGCCATTGTCGCCACCCGACGCTCTTGGGTCGACAGGCGCAACGGGTTTGCGAGGAAGCTCGCGATCCCGCTGCCGATCTGAGCGGTCGGCCCTTCGCGCCCCCCGCTGCCCCCCGTCCCGAGCGTGAGCACGGAGGCGAGAAACTTGAGCGGCGGCGTCCGGTAGCGGATGCGGCCGCGGCCGCGGTGGAACGCCCGGATGCTCTGATCCGTGCCGTGCCCTTCGACTTCGGGCGCCCATCGCATCGCGATCACGCCCGCGCCGAGCCCACCGGCGACGAGCAGGGCGGGCAGCGCGACGACCCCGAGAGGGTTCGTCGACCAGGCAATGCCGGGGCCGAACGGGGCGCCGTTCGTCGGCAAGACGATCCCGAGAAGATTGCCGAGGAGCGTATTGCTGACGATGGTGAGGGCGTCGTAGAACGCGATCGCGACCACGCCCGCGATGATTCCGACGGCGACGCCGATGACGGCCCATCGGTAGAGGCGGCGGGCGCCCCCGAAGTCGAGGCTCCGCCACTCTTTGAAGGCCCGCCAGAAGCCGCTCCCCGGTACGGGACGTCCGGGCCGGGACGTCGACGAGGGCGGCTCGGATCGATCCGTGGTGTCTCACCCCCTCCGAAGGAGGGCCACCACTCGATCCGCTGTTAGGCTCTCCCACCCGTTCGCGACGAGCCGCTTCGTCCCCGCCCTTTCGGCCGGTCGGGCCCTCGAGCGCGGTCGGCGGGGGCCCAGAGTCGCCGGCACTAGACGGATCGCGGCCATGCCTGCCGCCCGGGCGCCGCGCTCGTCGAGCGGGAGGTCGCCGATGTGGGCCGAGCGGCCCGGCGCGACGCCGAGCGCTTTCAGGGCGACCCGATAGATCCGGGGGTCCGGTTTGGAGAAGGGGTACTCTGCGGAGAAGACAAGCGCGCGAAAGATCCGTCCGTATCCGAGGCGGCGGATCGCCCGTCGGATCGCCGCGGGCGACTCGTTGATCACATTCGAGACGACGGCGAGCCGGACGCCCGCCCGCCGAAGGTCCCGGAGGACCCGGTGGGCATTCGGGGGCGCGCGGAGCCGCGCGGTATCGACGAGCCGGTCGAGCGCCCGGCGCAGCGGGGCCAATGGGAGCCGCACGCCGCTCCACGCCTCGACTCGGTCGATCTGGGCGGCCAGCGACGGGGCGCGCCCGGCGGACTCTTCTCGCTCGTTCCAGCGAGCGAGCCCGCGTCGGAGTTCGAACGCCCGGGATTCGGGAACGCCGGCGCGGACGAGCCGACGGACCCACACCGCGTCCCGGGCGCTCGTGAGGCGCCGTTCGTCGGTGGGCGTGAGGACGGCCAGCGTGTGCCAGAAGTCGACGGTGAACCCGTACGGACCGTCCGGTCGACGGCCGGGTCGTTTCGGGACGGCCTCGCTCACCGGCCCCATCTCCTCGTCGACGGTTGTCGGAGCCCGCTCGAGTGGTACAGGTCGATCGCTTCCGAGAAGATCGCCTTCAGTCGCGGGATCGCCCGTCCGATGTAGCACCGCCGGGCCGTGAGCCGACCCGCGGCGCCCAGCCGCTCGGCCTCTCCGGGGCGCCGAAGGAGGCGCTCGATCGAGTGGGCGATCGCGCGAACCGATCCCGGAGGCGTGGTGAACCCGTTGAGCCCGTCGTCGACCAGCTCGGCAACGCCCGCGCCCTGGCTCACGACGACCGGTAGCCCGTGGATCCACGCCTCGATGGCGACGAGCCCGAAGCCTTCCCACGGGGCCGGATGGACGAAGACGCTCGCCGCGGAGTACGCCGCGTTGCGTTCGGCCGGGGTGACCGAACCCGTGAGCACGACCGACCCTTCCAACCGGTGACGGCGGATCACATGGTCGAGCCGGCGTTGCCAAGCGAGGCGCTTCGTCTCCCGCGGATCGGTCCCGAGTGCCATCGTCGAGAAGCTTCCGCCTCCGACGAGGACGAGACGGGCCGACGGGAACTTGCGGCGGATCGAAGCGAAGGCGCGGACGAGGAGGTCTTGGCGCTTGACCGGGTCGAGGCGGGCGACGCTGAGGATCACGGGCGCCTCCCCGAGTCCGTAGCGCTCTCGGAACGCGGCGACCTCGCGCGGGGTCGCTTCGGCGTGATCGCGGGGGTCGACGTACGGATAGAGCTGGTGGGCCCGGCCGTGGTAGCCCGAGCGGACGAGCTCCTCGAGCCCGGCCCGGGTGCTCACGACGATGGCGTCGAACCCTTCCATCGACCGCAAGAAGAAGCGCCGGACTGGTTCGGGATACCCCGCGAGTTCGAGCGGAATGTGCCAGCGGAGCACGGCGGGCGCGGCCGAGCCGATCAGGCCGCCGATGAGGAGCTGCTGAAAGTCGTTGACGTAGTAGAGGTCGGTGTCGTCCAAGTGGGCGAGGAGCACGTCCGCGGTCCGGTGCGAGTACGTGAGGAACGAACGGTAGTCGTCGCGCGCGAATTCGGGGAATCCCGGGCCGTGGAACGAATACCAGACCGAGTCTTTGAACCGGGCGTACCGCCGCCGGTCCAACGGGGAGAGGTCGACGTGCTCGACCACGACCCCTTCGGGCGAGGAGAGTTCGCGGGACGCACCGGGGGCCCCGAGGGCGACCCAGCGGGCCGGCCGGTCGATCCAGCGCCCCAGGGAAGCGGCGAGCAGCGCTCGCATCATCGGCACGACGCCGCCGACGTTCGCCACGTAGCGGCCCGAGGGGCTCCCGCTCCGGTCGGTGTCGCCCGGACCGGCGAGCCGAAAGGGAGGGGTCTGAGTGTTGATGCAAAGCCGCATCGTCGTGCGTTCCGCCCCGCGTCGCGGGGTGGGCGAGCCGGGGTCGAGCCGACGGAAACGACGGTCGACCCCGCTCGATCCGGACGCGGAACCTTCTCGGAGAAGCCGTCCCCCGATTAACCGTTGCGGGGTCGCGGGACTCGTCGGGAACGGCCCTCCGACTCGGCCACGGCTTGGATCGCCCGCAGCAACCCGACGTGGCTGAACGCCTGCGGAAAATTTCCGAGCGGCTCCCGTGCGATCGGCTCGTACTCCTCCGCGAACAAGCCGAGCGGCGTGGCGGCCGTCAACAATCCGTCGAGCTGCCGGCGAGCCTCCCGGACGCGTCCCATGCGCGCGCGGACGATCACGAGCCAGAACGAGCACGGCAAGAACGCTCCCTCCGGGCCGTCGAGCCCGTCCGGCGCCCGGTATCGATGGACGAACGGCCCGTCGGTCAGCTCGTCCTCGATCCATCGCACGGTCGCCCGAACCCGGTCGTCGTCGTACGGCAAGAATCCGACGATCGGGATCCGGAGGTTGGCGGCGTCGGGTTGGCGGTTCTGATAGCACTGCGCGAAACCGCCGGTCCGATCGTCGACCCCGTGGGTCGTGATTTCGTGGTGCAGCTGGGCCGCGCACTCCTGGTACCGTTCGGCCGCGCGACGGTCGTCGATCTCTTCGGCGAGCCGTCGGGCCCGGTCGAAGCCGACCCACGCCATCACCCGGGAGTGCACAAAGGCGCGCGGCGGACCCCGGATCTCCCAGATGCCGTGGTCGAGCCGTCGTCGAACCCGCACCAGCGTCTCGGCGATCGCCCGCAACGACGGCCAGGCCGGCTCGACGAACGACGGATCGAGCCGACCCAAGAGATAGGCGGCGTCGAACAGCTCGCCGTAGATGTCGAGCTGGAACTGCCGGGCCGCTCCGTTGCCGACCCGCACGGGGCGGGACGCGCGGAAACCGTCGAGGTGGGCGAGCGACCGCTCCGCGAGGCGCGTCTCGCCGTGGGCGCCGTAGACGACGCGCAGGGCGGTCGGGCTGCGCCGGTTGAGCCGCTCGAACGCCCATCGGAGGAACCCCTTCGCCTCGCGGGTGTGGCCGAGCGAGAGGAGGACCTCCGCCGTCAGTGACGCATCGCGAATCCAGACGTACCGGTAATCCCAGTTGCGCGACCCGCCGGGCCACTCGGGGAGAGACGTCGTCGGGGCGGCGACGAACGCCCCGGTGTCGGCGCGGCTCAGCAGCTTGAGGGTCAGCTCCGAGCGGACCACCCACGGGTGCCACGGATGGGCCGAGCGATGGAAGTGCGAACGGGTCGAGTGCACCCACGACCGCCAGCGCCGGGCGGTCGCCGTCCGTAGGCGGTCCGGCGCTTCGTCGGTCGGCCGTCGGTCCTCCCAAGCCCATTCCACCACCATCGGCCGGTGGGGCGAGACGATCGACTCGGCCACCAGCGCGCCGTCTTCGACCATCGCGCCGTCGGGGACCGCCGTCCAGGCGCGGTCCTGCCGGCCGTAGACTCGCCAGCCGTCGCGGACGCGGTCGAACCGGGGGCGCTCCGTAGCGTAGCGGAACCGGGGAGAGAGCTCGGTGCGGACGGCGACGGCCCCGCCGTGCGCCGTGACCTCCCGCACGAGGAGCGGGATGCCGGGCTCGTCGTCGGACGGGGGAAGCGGCATGTGGTCCGTGATCGTGAGCGTCCGATGATGCGCGAGCTCGAACGTCGTGACGAGGATGTTCGTCAGGCCGAGATACCTCTGCCGAGAGCGCGCCGGCTCTTCCGGCCGGATGGCAAGGTGTCCCCCGCGCTCATTATCGAGGATCCGGGCGAAGACGCTCGGGGAGGCGAAACGAGGCTGGCAGAGCCAATCGACGGAGCCGAACCGGGAGACGAGCGCGGCCGTGTGCAGATTCCCGACGACCCCGTAATCGTGGAGCGACCGGGGAACCGGCAGCCCAACTCCCTCAACGCCGGAATCGGCCAATCGACGAGAACGCCCCGCCGCCGCGCTCGGGAGCGATCCCTCTCGAGCGTGTCGGGGCACGTCTCTCCGATTCGGCACCCTGCTATGTAGCTAGCCTCGGTATTCGACTCGGTCGGCCGCGTCGGAGTACGCCGACCGTGGACGCTCGAAGCTCATATAGGCCGACGTGCTCCCTCGCGCGCAGCGGGGTAGGGTAGTCAGGAAAGCGCCCGACCGCGCGTCGCGCGTCCTGAAATCCCGACGGGCTCATAACCCGTAGATCCATGGTTCAAATCCATGCCCCGCTATCGGGGAAGGCCGTGCGCGGTGGGGCCGAGCCGACCGGACGACAGAAATAGTCGGGGTCGCTAGCGGGACGATGATGGGCGCCCCCGCGGTCCGACGAATTACCGTCGCGGTCGACGGTTCGCCGACCGCCGCGACCGCGCTGGAGTACGCGGCCGATCTGGCGAAGAAGTTCTCCGCTTCGCTCACGATCGTGGCGGTCGCGCCGATCCACACGGTCTACGCGGCGCCGAGCGAACCGTGGGTCGCCCCGCAGATCTTCGAGGGGGAGTCGAGCCGATATCGCCGCGTGCTCGAATCGGCGGTCGCGCAAGCGAAATCGGCCGGGGTCGCGGCGGTCGAGAGCGTCCTGCTGGAAGGCGTCGTCGTCGACGAGATCCTCAACTACCTCGAATCCCACCCGACCGACCTTTTGGTCCTCGGATCCCGGGGGCTGTCGAGCGCGAAGCGCCTGTTGATCGGCAGCGTCTCGGAGGCGCTCCTCCACCACGTGAGCTGCCCGGTGCTTATTGTGCGGGCGCCGACGACGGCCGCCGCTCCACCACCGCCACCCGGGTAGGCACCGGCAGCTTGTGGGCCGCCTTCCGAAGGGCTTCCTTGGCGTCTCCGAGGTGCCCGGGCGTCGTGTAGACCGTGAGGAGCGACTCGCCGATCGCGGCCCGGACGGCATGGCCAACCGGCTTGCCGAACGCGCGGCGCATCCCGTCGCTGATCCGGTCCGCTCCCGCTCCCATCGCCATCTTGTGTTCGCGGAGGATCTGGTGCGGGTAGCGCCGGACCTTCAGGTGAAAGGCGTTCGGCGCCATCTTCTCGAGCACGCGCACCGCGCTCACGCGCGCGGCTTCGAGCGCGACGTCGCGCACCTGCGCCGCCTCATCGGTCGAGAGCGTGAGCTCGAGCGAGAAATCGCCGCGGGGGTTGCCGGTGTCGAACTGCGTGACCCGACAGGTCGGAATCCCTCCCATGTACTCCTGCCGAGTGTAGACTTGGCCCTCCACCTTGCGGTACATCCGGGCGGGCTTGCGCGTCATCCACGCGGCGCTGACGAGGGGCGTCTTAAAATGGTTGCGCCCCGGGGGGCTTTGGAACAAAACCTCAGCGGAGTAGGGGGTTCTGTGCCACGGCGTAGACGTTTTGTGCCATGAAAGCATGCTCTTCTCCCATGCCGTACCGCGGTAGGGGCAAAAAGTGTCCCAGGTGCGGGTCACTAACGATCTATGCCGAGGGCAGAGGAACATGGGTGTGCTCTCAAGGAGACTTCATTGGGTTCGACCACAATGCGGGCTGGACCAAGGCGTCTCCCACCAGTCGTCGAGGCTACCGCTGTTTCCGGTGTGGAACTCAAACGCTCCATCAGGCAGGCGAAACAGTAGCGGGCGTGCCCAAGTTCGTCTGTACGTCGTGCCGTCTTCACGGATTCATGCTGCCAATTTGGCGGGCACCCTGACAACTATCTGCCCCGACCTTGGGTGAGGCGTCGTTCATGCCTCAAATCGTGGTCGGCGCGAGAGTTCGAGGCAAGGAAGTCCGAGAGGTTGTCCGGCTCTCGAACGGATGGCTGCTTATCAAAACAGAGAATGGAAAGTCAGAGAGAGATTTTCGAGTAAAACTCATCACCCAGACCTCACCGAGGATTCGGTCTGTCACACCGAAGCACGCCCACTTCCTGATCGACTACTACGGGAAGAAGTGCGCGAGTGAGGCCAAGGCAGGGAAGCTGTTCCGGGGAATCATCGACGTATGGAAGGGGAGAGCTCCATCGGAGGTACTTGCGGGGGTTGGGTCGGAACTGGAAGGGCTTCCCGGATACCCTCCCGAGTACATCCTGAATGCCCTCGGATGGATCTTGGACCAAGAGGACATCAACTACACGGGCCGGCCCGAGGCGAAGCAAACAGAACTCGACGCTACACTTCGCAAGGCGGGCGTTGAGCCCCTCAGCGGAAGGCAAGGCAGCGAGTTGGCTATCTCCCTCTTCTGTAATGTCTCACTCGGACTGCATCCAGTCGAAGCGTTCATACGGGCTCAGCTCGATGTCATCCCGGTAAAGCGCGCACGCGGGGCAATCTGATCCGATCACGGTGAGACCACCGCTCGAACGCGGCAGGCGAGGGATTCAGAAAGTCAACCGGCGAGTAACGCTCACAATGGATGGACCTGATGCCGTCTGTCGACACCGACCCGCTCCCCCGCACCGAGAAGCCGATTCACATAGTTCCAACCAAGACGTGTGAGGCCCCAGGTCGTGCCTCCTCCCGTGGGGTGCTCTTGGCAAAATTGGCCATGTCGAAGGTGGTCAAGTATTCCGCCGACGCTGTCCCGCAAGCACTTATCAACTTTCGAACGGACCGCATTGAGGGGAACATGGGCGCTCAAGGAGTAGTTGCAAGCCTCTGCGAGTCCGATTAGCACGGCCTTGCTCGGCTCGTCCAAATCGGGCATTGGCGTTAATGGGTATGGTCATAAAATGTGGAGTATATATATATATGACCCCGGGGTCATGGTTGGGTCATGCAGTTGCTCGTGACCGCGACGATGGAGACCTCCCGGGTTCAGTTCTACGCGGTGTCGCAGAGAGACAGCGTGCCCTTCACGGCGAAAGTCCAGAAGGCGCGAACTCGTCGTGGCAAGGAGTACTACGTGCTGCGAGTAACGATCCCCAAAGATGTTCAACGCAAGCTCCATCTCCACCCGAACGACCACCTCTTTTTCCAGGCCGAGCAGGCCAAGTGGTATCACCTGATAGATTGGTCAAGGATGCCGGAGACCGTCGAGAGACTGCCGCCGGAATTGAGGGCGGTGATCCAGTCAGCCAGGTTGCTACCCGCGGCTTGGAACGACCCGATGACATTCCCGAGACCAAGCGGAACCAGGGATCTTCCGCAGGTTGTCATGGTCAACCCCCAGGTCGAGAGCCGGGCCCTCGTGGGGCCGGCAGAAGCTTAGCAGGGAGTGCAGAAATGAAGGTGGTGTTCGAGCCTTGGAAGCGGCTTGAGATTCGTAGCCACACCGTCTACGAGAATGTGGAGCGCCTTCTCGATGCGGTTAGTGCCCCCGTACCGCCGAACACGCCGGCGCAGACAGGGCTGCTCTGGGCAAACGGAGTCGCTTTTCGGCATCAGTCCCTGGCGAACTCTGACAGCTTGGCCAAGGCCCACCTCGAAGGAGTGATCATCTGGGACACTATCGAAGTGGCTCCCATGCCCAAGTACGAACGAGAATTGCACCCGCCGTCGAAACCAATGGTCACGGTTCAGTTCCTTGATGTCTCAGCTAGCACCACCTTCGCCCCAGTGACAAAGTGGGTGAAACAGAAACTCCTGTCTTAGCGGGGCCGCACATAGTCCCCAGCTACCATTTCG
>JAKAVH010000251.1 GCA_021827545.1 Thermoplasmata archaeon | reverse complement strand
GAGGTCGATCCAGCGGAACCCCTCCCGGGCAAGGCGCCCCAGGAGCTGTGCCCGTTCGGCCGGGTCGTCCGGTCCCTCTCCGCCCTCCGCCCGCGAGCGCAGCGTCGCGAGCAGGGGAACGGGCGTAGGGAAGAGCTCGGAGGTGCGTGACCGTTCTCCGGGCGCCAGTCGGTCGATTCTCAGCTCCGCCACGTCGGCGCCTCCCGCCGCGGCGCGCTCGAGCTCTGAACGCACCTCGGAGAGGTGGCGGGCCGGCAGAGAGACGATGATCCGAGGCCTCGCGGCGGTCATCGCTCTTCGATCGTCTCCTCGATCGCCTTCCCGAGATGGCGGGCCGGCGGCAGTCGGACTCCCCAGAGCCGCGCCCCCACGTCGACGGTGGTCGTCGGGATGCGGCCCGACTCGGCACTGACCCGGACGCTCTCCGCCTCCTGCAGGAAGAGCGTCCGGTGCGCGTCGCCCGGATCGGCGACGAGGACCAGGAGCGGCCGGCGCTCGACTTTGATCCGTCCGACCCGTACGGCGCGGACCGTGCCCCGCGGCTCGGTGACGAGGACCGCATCGCCGGCGGAGAGCTCCGCGAGGTAGCGCGTCGAGCCATCAGCCATCAGGACATAGGAGTGGGCCGAGCCGGCGTTGACCCGGAACGGTCGGGGACGGCTGAACGCGGAGCCCTCGGCCTCGCTCGCCACGTGGAACAGGAAGGCCGCCTGGCTCCCCACGAGCAGACCCTCGGAGGGCCGGAGGATCGACGTGGTGTCGACGATCACCCGGTCGCCGAGGCCAACCGGCCGCACCGCGGTGATCGGCACGACGTCCCAGGCGAGGTCGGAGGCGAGCGGGCCCTCGACGACCGCCTCGAGCGCGTCGACCTCCTCGGGCGTGCGGACGGAGACCAGGACCCGGTCGGCCCCGTGCTCGAGCGCCCCGAGCGCCGCGGGGACTTCGGCGGGGGTCCGCGCGTACGTCCAGAGCCGGAACCGTCGGCCCCGCGCAGCAATCGCGTTCTCGAGCGGGATCACTCGGTCCGCGGTCCACTCGATCGCGAGCGTCGCTCCGTCGGCGACGGCGCCGACCGCCCGGGAGAGCGATGCCTCGTCGGCGACGGTGACGATCGGGATCGGCGGCGGGCCGCCCTCGGGGCCGACGAGCCGGTTCCCGTCACGGCGGAGCACCTCTTCGTCGGGGCGGAAGGCGTACTGCATCCGGGCGTCGACGACGAACTGGCGGAACCCCCGCCGGCGCGCGCGCTCGACGATCGCGCCGAACGTCGTGGCGTCGTCGGCGACGGGATTCACGACCGCGCGCTCCCGCGTCATCGCCCGGGTCCCCCTACGCGCTCCCGTGGAGGACGTTCGCGATCGACCGGGCGAGCGGCGCGACCGGGCTCCGCTGGAAGAGGTTCCGCCCGATGCAGATCCCTCCCGCGCCGGCCGCCACGCTGTCGGAGACGATGCGGAGGAACTCCGCCTCGTCCTCGAGCCGGACCCCGCCGCCGATCAGCACCGGGACCGGCGTGGTACGGCAGAGCTTCGCGAACTCCTCGCGCGAGCCGGGGTAGCTCGTCTTGACGATATCCGCCCCGGTGTCGGCGGCCGCGCGGGCCGCGTGGCGCAGCTCGTCAGGCGTGCCGCCGTTCGCCTTCTTCACGTAGGCCATGCAGAGGAGCGGCAGGCCGAGCGCCCGGCACTGGTCGGCCGCGATCCCGAGGTCCCGGAGCATGTCGGGCTCCTCGGGAATCCCGAAATTGACCTGGATCGAGAGGACGTCGGCGCCGAGGCTCACGGCCTCCTCGGCGCTCCCGACCAGCACCTTACGGTTCGACGTGGAGCCGAGGGTCGTCGACGCCGAGACGTGCACGCCGAGCAGGGTCGTCGGCGCGAGCACCGGGACGAGCTCGCGGACCGCCCCCTTTGTCACGATCAACAGGTCGACGCCGCCGTCCTGGAGCTCCTCGGCGAGCGGTCGGAGCTCCTCGAGCCCGTCAATCGGTCCCATCGACACCGGGTGGTCGAGCGGGACGCTGAACAGGCGGTGGCCGGGTTCGGGAAACAGGCGCTTCAGTCGGACCGTTTTTCCGTACATCGTTTCTCCCCTTCGTTCGTGTGCGATCGAGGGAAGCGTCCGGGGAGCACGGCCCGAGCTCAGACGGGGCAGGTCGGGACGGCGCCCTCCCGGCGCCTCCCGTTCACCAGAGCCAGGTCGCGGCCGTCCGGCCCGTCGCCCGCACGTCGAAGGGGCGCGCGCACCGGTCCGGCATCGGAACCTGCGAGCCCCCTGCCCCTATTTATGCTTGGTCTTTGCGCCGGCGCGATCGGCGGCGGCGAGGACCCCGTCCACCAGGAGCGCGTGGATCGAGAAGCCGCGGAGCATCTGGTCCCACATCTGCTTGCGGACCTCGGGCGAATTCGCGAAGCCGGCGACGATCTGACCGATCCACTCGCTGTGCTCGACGTCCGCGACCACGTGCAGGTTGTAGTAGGCGAGGTGGTCCTCGTCGACGTGGTAGTGGCGACGGAACGCGGGCAGCAGGCGCGCGCAAAGCTCGACGTTCGGCGGCTCGGAGGAGCCCGCCGCGCTCACGTAGAAGGAGTTCACGCGGTTGGTATAGAGGAAGTCGTCGATCGCCACCATCGTGCTCGGAAGGAGCGGCGCCGACTGGACGTCGGTGCGGGAGAGGCCCAGTCCCTCGCAGAACCTCAGCCAGAGCTCCGGGTGCCCGGGCTCCTTGCCCTTCGGGTCTCCGGCCTCCTCGACGAGCTGGTCGAGGATCATCCGCCGGTACCGGTCGTTCGACGGCTCCCACGAGCAGTTCGCGAACCGCTCGGCCATCGCGATCGGAACGGACGCGAGCCAGGGGTAGAACTGACGGACCCACTCCTTCACGACCGGGAGCGGGACCTCCCCCTGCTCGAGCCGCGCGAAGAACGGGTGGGTCTTGAACGGATGGTGCTCCATCTTGTACCTCGTGAGCTCGTCGCGGAACCTCTCGCCCTCGAAGCGGACCCAGGGGGCCTCGGTCATCGGCCGAGGGAGCGGCAGTCGCTATTTGGTGCCCGAGGTTCCGCCCGAAACCCCGGCGTTTATCGAGGATTGGCCGCCTTCGCCCCCGTGGAAGCACCTTCCCGGGCACGGTCGCTCGTCCCCCCGTACGGCCCGCTCGCGGGCGTGCGGGTCCTCGAGTCCGCACGGTTCGTCGCGGGGCCGTGGGCCGCCGCCTACCTCGCGGAGTTCGGCGCCGAGGTCGTGCACGTCGAGGGGCCTCCGTTCGGCCCGCCGTACGCCGATCCGACGCGGACGCTGCGCCCGCTCCTCGCCGGCCCCGCGCCCGGCGAGGAGGTCTCCGAGTCGTGGGTGCAGTACTCGCGCAACAAGCTCTCGGTCGGGCTCGACCTCCGCCATCCGGAGGGTCGGCGGGTCTTCCTCGACCTCGCTCGGGCCTCCGACATCTGGATCGAGTCGTCGCGCCCCGGGACGTACGACAAGCTTGGGCTCTCCGACGAGGAGGTCTGGGCGGCGAACCCCCGCCTCACGATCGTGCACGTCTCGGGGCACGGCCGCACCGGAGACCCGACCCGGGTCGCCGCCCCCTCCTACGACCTCACCGCGCAGGCGTACAGTGGGTACCTCTCCCTCCAGGGCGAACCGGACCCCGCACCGCCGATGCGGGCCGGCACCGCGCTCAACGACACGGTCACGGGGCTCGCCTCGGCGACCGCCGGCCTCATGGGCTACGTCCACGCCCAGCGGACCGGACGGGGCCAGTCGGTCGACGTCGCCCAGTACGAGGTCTTTTTCGTCCTCCTCGAGAACCTCGCGCTCGACTACTTCATGCGGGGCGTGGTCCGGGGACGCTACGGTTCGGGCCACCAGCGGCTCCACCCGTACGATGTCCACCGAGCCCGCGACGGTTGGGTCGTCGTCGCCGCGCCGACCCCGGACGCCTGGCGGCGCCTCGCCGAGCTGATCGGGTTTCGCGACCCGGCGTTCGACGACCGGGACTACCGACTCGCGCACCGAGGCCCGGTCGACGCGGCGATCGCGGCGTTCTGCCGGGAGCGCACGCGCGACGAGCTCGAGGAGCTCGGCCGGTCGAACGACGTCGCCATCTCCCGGGTCCTCGACATCGCCGACATCGCGCGTGACCGGCACTATCGGGAGCGGGAGATGTTCCTCGAGTGGGACGATCCCGTGGCGGGCCGGGTGAAGGGGCCGGGCGTGGCGCCGAAGTTCTCGGAGACCCCGGGCGGCGTGTGGCGGGGGGCCCCGTGGCTCGGTCAGGACAATGAGCGCGTCCTCGTCGGGCGACTCGGCTACGCGCCGGCCGAGGTCGACCGGCTCCGGGCGGCCGGCGCGATCGGGGAGCATCCCCCTTCGGGCCCACCGCCGTCGGGGCCTCCCCGCTTCCTCCGGGAGGACCGCTAGATGGACGGGCGGCCCGAGCTCCCCGACGACCCCCTCGTCGACGAGGTCCGTGCGGCGAGCCGCCGGCTCGACCTTCCCCGGCGGTATCGCGAGCTCGACCGCACTCCCGCCTTTCCCCGTGCTGAGTTCCGGGCCCTCGGCGAGGCCGGCCTACTCGGACTGCGCACGCCGACCGCCCTCGGGGGTCGCGGCCTCTCGCTCCCGCGGGCCGGTATCGCGCTCTTCCACTTCGCGTACCTCGGAGGGACGACCTTTGCCAAGCTCTCCCTTCAGCCGGAGTTTTCAAGCGTGCTCGCCGAGCACGGCGCCCCCGAGCTGGTCGAGGCGTGGTTCCGGCCGATGGTCCGGGGAGAGCGGCTCGTCGGCAACCATATCACTGAGCCCGGGGCCGGTTCCGATGCCGCCGGGATCTCCGCGACCGCGGAGCGGAGCGGGGAAGGCTACCTCCTCGACGGCGAGAAGAGCGAGGCGGCGTTCGCCGGCGACGCCGACGCGGCGATCGTCTACGCGCGCGTGCCGCCGGCGGAGCCGAGGAGCGGCGCCACCGCCTTCCTCCTCCCCCAGGCCCTCCCGGGGATCGAGCACGTCCCGCCGCCGGGTGACCTGGGGGAGCGCTGGCAGCGTCGCGGCACCGTACGGTACCGTTCCGTCCGGCTCCCCCGGGAGTACCGGATCGGGGAGGAGGGCGCCGGATTCCGCTACCTCCGATCGGAGCTGACGCGCGAGCATGCGCTCCTGGCGGCGATCTATCTCGGGGTCGCGCGGGCGTCGTGGGACGAGACCGTCGAGTACGTGGGGCGTCGGCGTGCGTTCGGCCGACCGCTCTCCCAGCAGGAGGCGGTGGCGTTCCCGCTCGCCGAGGACGGCGCCCGACTCGAGGCCGCGTGGCTCTACACCGCCCGGACGCTCGCGCTCCTCGAGGCGGGAAGCCCCGCGGTCGCCGAGGCCGCGCTCGCGAAGTGGCTCGCGACCGATGTTGCCCTTCGCACGCTCGACCACGCGATCCAGTTTCATGGGGGGCGGGGCTACTCGGCCGAGTTGCCGCACGAGCAGCGGTGGCGTGACGTCCGGAGCGGCCAGATCGCGCACGGGCCGTCGGAGATCATGCTCCACACCGCCGCACGGCGACTGTGGCCGCCGCCCCCCACGGAGCCGGGCGGCCGCGGAGCCTGATCGGACCGGCTCGCGACCCCGCGCCCTCTCGGGGGTACGGTCGGCGGCGGCCGAATCCCAGCGCCCGGCCAAGGCCGGACGGGACCCTAGGTCGCTTTCGAAGTGGCCGAGCGGCCCCGTCCCGTGCGGGAGGGCGGCGCGGCCGGGCTCTTCGCGGCCGGCTGGAACTGCTCCGACTCGGTCGAGCCGTCCATCGCCAGCGTGGAGGTGAGGCCGCCGGAAAGGACCTGGGCGACGTCGTCGAAGTACCCCGTTCCGACGAACGCTTGGTGCTTGACGGCGGAATACCCTTCCTCTTCGGCACGGAACTCCGCCTCCTGGAGGTCGCTATACGCCGCCATTCCGCTCTGGCCGTACGATTTCGCGAGCTGGAACATCGACAGGTTGAGCACGTGGAATCCGGCGAGGGTCACGAACTGGAACTTGTAGCCCATCTCGGCGATCGTCGACTGGAACTCGGCGATCACCTCGGGCTTCAGCTTCTTGCGCCAGTTGAAGGACGGCGAGCAGTTGTAGGCGAGGGGCTTTCCGGGGAACTGCGCGTGGACCTCCCGGGCGAACCGCTCGGCCTCGTCGAGATCCGGCCCGCCGGTCTCGAACCAGAGGAGGTCCGAGTACGGGGCGTAGGCGAGGCCCCGGGCGATCGCCTGGTCGAGCCCGCCGGTGATCTCGAAGAACCCTTCGGGGGTACGCTTTCCCGTGAGGAACGGCGCGTCGCGCGGGTCGATGTCGCTCGTCAGGAGCTTCGCCGAGAGCGCATCCGTCCGGGCGACGAGCACGGTGGGGACCCCGAGGACATCGGCGGCGAGGCGCGCGGCCCAGAGCTTCTGGTTGAACTCCCGGGCCGGCACGAGGACCTTTCCGCCCATGTGGCCGCACTTCTTCACGGAGGCGAGCTGGTCCTCGAGGTGGAGACCCGCGGTGCCCGCCTCGATCAGCCCCTTCGTGAGCTCGAAGACGTTCAGGTTCCCCCCGAAACCCGCCTCGCCGTCGGCGACGATGGGGGCGTACCAGTACACCTCGTCCTTCCCCGTCGCATGCTGTTTCTCGTCCTCGCGTCGGAAGGCGTTGTTGATCCGGCGGACCAGGTGGGGCATCGAGTCCGCGGGGTACAGGCTCTGATCCGGGTAGGTCTGGGCGGCGTCGTTCGCGTCCGCCGCGACCTGCCACCCGCTCGCGTAGATCGCGGGAAGTCCCGCCGCGACCATCTGGACCGCCTGGGTGCCGGTCATCGCGCCGAGCGTCGGGACGTACGGCTCCGTGCGGAGGAGTCGCCAAAGCCGCTGGGCACCGAGCGTCGCGAGGGTGTACTGGACCTGGACCGAACCGCGGAGGCGCTCGACGTCTTCGGCCTTGTACGGTCGTACGATCCCTCTCCACCGCTCGTTCCGCTTCCAGTCGTTTCCGACCGCCTCGCTCATTTCCCGTTCCCCCCGGGCGCGCCCACCAATTCGGGGTACGCGCGCTGCGTGATAAACTCCTCGAAGGACCGGGACGTCACGACCTCGTCCAGGATCCTCCTCGCCCGCGCGAGCGACGGCGACCCGCCGCCCGACTCCCGGGCGAGCTCTTCCGCCTCGCTGAGGAGATACGCCCGGAAAAGGGCCGGGTCGACGACCCCGCCCCCCTCGAGCGGCGCACGATGGCGCAGCCACTGCCAGAGCTGGGAGCGGGCGATCTCCACGGTCGCCGCGTCCTCCATCAGATGGTCGATCGGAACGCAGCCGACGCCCCGGAGCCATGCCTCGAGGTACCGGAGCGCGACGCGGGTGTTCCGCCGCACGCCGTCGCGCGTGATCGGCCCGCGAGGGATCGCGAGCAGCTCCCGGGGACCCGCCCGGGTCGGCTCGGCCGGGCGGTCGAGCTGGTTCGGCTCCTTCATCTCCGCGTCGAAGACCTCGAGCGCGACCGGGACGAGACCGGGATGCGCCACCCACGTGCCGTCGTGCCCGGCCCGGACCTCGCGAACCTTGTCGGCCCGGACCCGTTCGATCGCCTCGGCGTTCGCGATCGGGTCCTCTTTGATGGGGATCTGGGCGGCCATGCCGCCCATCGCGTGGGCGCCGCGGCGGTGGCAGGTCTCGACGAGCCGAAGGGAGTACGCGGTGAGGAAGGGCGTGGTCATCGCGAGCTGGGAGCGGTCCGGGAAGAGGGCGTCCGGGTCGTCGCGGAACTGCTTGATGAAGCTGAACAGGTAGTCCCACCGGCCGCAGTTGAGACCGGCGGAGTGCTCGCGGAGCTCCCAGAGGATCTCGTGCATCTGGAAGACGGCCGGGAGCGTCTCGATCAGCACGGTCGCCCGGATCGACCCGACCGGTAGGCCGAGCCGCTCCTCCGAGAAGCGAAAGACGTCGTTCCAGAGCCGGGCCTCGAGATGGTGCTCGATCTTCGGGAGGTAGAAGTACGGCCCGGTTCCCCGACGGAGCAGCTCGGCGCCGTTGTGGAAGAGGTAGAGCCCGAAGTCGAAGAGGCTCGCCGAGACCGTTCGGTCCCCGCACCGCACGTGGTGCTCCTCGAGGTGCCAGCCTCGCGGTCGCACCATCAAGGTCGCCGTCGTTGGGTTCAGGCGGTAGCGCCGTCCGTCGGGAGTCGTGAGCTCGATGCGACGGCGCACCGCATCGAAGAGGTTCACCTGCCCGAGGACCGTCCCTTCCCAGGTCGGGGCGTGGGAGTCCTCGAAATCGGCCATGAAGACCTTCGCCCCAGAGTTGAGGGCGTTGATGATCATCTTCCGGTCGACCGGCCCGGTGATCTCGACCCGCCGGTCGGCGAGATCGGGAGGCGGGGGAGAGACCTTCCACGCGGAACGCCGGAGCCGTGCGGTCTCGGGGAGAACGCCCGGGAGCTTGCCCGCGCGCAGCGCGGCGTGGAACCGACCGCGCCGAGCGAGGAGGCGGCGGCGCTCCGGATCGAACCGGGCATCGAGCTCGCGCACGAAGTCGAGCGCTTCCCGAGTAAGGATCCCCTCGGCACCGGGCGGGACCGGCGCAAGGAGCCGAAGCGTCCCGACCACGGACCGGGCCGCGGCCCGACCGGTGGTACCGACCTGCCGCTCGCGTCGGACGGTCACGTTCTCCCCGGCGAGCGCGGGAAGTACCCCTCCCGCCGCTCCGCGTGGGTCCTGGGGATCGGATGAGGTCGAGCGGGGAAATACCTTCCGAGGGCGGGCCGCGCCGTCCCCGCGGGGCCGGGTCGCGGTCTCTGCTCGGGGATCCTCCCGGAGGATCGGCGGAGTGCTCATCGAGCTCTGGTGGGGTCCTTGGGGATGAAGCCGTTTTGGTGCGGTCCTCGGTTCCGTTGGTGCAGGCTCGGGAGGCGGGCGCTCCCGGGCGGGGCTCGGGACCTCCGAGTAACGCCGGCGTCGGGCGGCCCTCGACACCGGCGGTGGGCCGTCCGAACCGACGCGATATAAGCGCGCTCGCGGCTGCGACCCCGTGTCGGCCGGCCCGGAGCTGGGCTCTCCCCTCTCCATCCTCTCGCTCCGCGAGATCCGTCGGTACATCCGACGCTCGCACGTGATCGCGATGACGGTCACGTTCGTCGTGCTCTACGCCCTCGGTTCGATGGTGGTCGGTGGGATGCTGGTCTTCGCGAACCTGAGCGGGGGGTACCAGGTCCTCCTGATCCTCGGGAACGGTCTCGGAACGCAGCCGTGGAACTACCCGGGACTCCTGATCCTCGCTCCGTGGGGGTTCGTGGAGCTTCCGTTCTTCGCGACGCTCTCGATGATCGTCGTCTCGGTCGGGGTGGGGATCGGGATGGCGATCGCGGTGCTGCTCGGCGTCGCGCTCGTGCGTTCCCGTCGCGCGAGCGTCCGGCGCCCCGCATCGGTGAGCTCCGTCGCGGGCCTGACCCCGGCGATGATCGCTCTGGTCACCCTCGGCGCGTGCTGCTCGACCACCGCCGCGGCGACGGCCGGGGTCGGCCTCGTCGCACAGGTTTCCGGCTCTTCGACCGGCAACCTCCTCCTGAACAGTTGGGTCCTGGGCGCGTTCCAGATGGTCATCGTGTGGGTGGCCCTGCTCGCCCAGGAGGTCGTGCTCCGGGTGTACGGAGGGATCCTCGGCCTCTCGGGAGGCGCCGAGGAGGAGGCGATCTACGTCCCTCCCCGGGTCGACCGCCGGTTCGCGATCAGCGCGCTCGTTCGGACGGCGCTCCTCGTCGGCGGGATCACCTGGTCCCTCACGATGCTGGTCGAGTGGACGGCCACCGATCCGATCCACGCTTCGGCCGCGCTCTGGTTCCGGTGGATCGTGATCCATCAGCTTCCGTCGTTCCTCGCCATCTTCGCGGCGCTCTTTCCCAAGGGCACGGCCGACTTCGTGCGCCGCCAGACCGCATCGCCCGGCCCGTGGGTCCTCCGGGGACTCGCCGCGGCGGCCGGGATCGTCCTCATCGCGGGGGCGCCGCCGCCCCTCGCCGGGTGGGGCATCGAGGGCCTCGGCAACGAGCTCATGGGGGTGTTCGGTCTGCCCGCCGCATGGGGGGCCGTCGTGCCGGTCTTCGCCCCCGGCGCCGACCTCTTCTTCCGGTGGGGTGTCCA
>JAKAVH010000148.1 GCA_021827545.1 Thermoplasmata archaeon | reverse complement strand
AAATGCCGTCGGTCCCCCCGTGAAATGGTCGCGCTCAAGAGTTCCCGAAAGCGGCCGTCTAAGTCCAGAGAGAGGGCCCCCTCCCAATGGGCGAACGCTCCGTCAACGGCGCTTCGGACGGAAGAAGCGACGAACGCCCTCTCGCTCGGAGCAAGTTCGCGTGGCATGGGACAGAACAATACAGAGGGGCTACATCAGTCGTCCCACCGAAGGGGTTGAACCGGACGCTGTCCTCTAAGGGCGCGTTGCGCGCCTGCCGGGTGTCTCCACGACCCGCGAGGTGTCTTGCCCTGTCAGCGACCGTTTGCCGCACCGGGCTTTATGGGCGAAGGGGGTACTCTACAATCGCCCCCGTTACAAACGGTCAGCCGACCGAGACGCGGTAGTACCATCCACGTCCCGTTCCCCACGGCACCCTCTAGGACGCTCCCTTTCTCGGCCAGAAGTGGGGGTGGGGGAGATCCTCGGACGCGTCGTCGTCCAACTCCTTCAGCTTCCGCTGGGCGTAAGAGCTCCACGCGGCCAACTGGTTGGGCAGCTCGCGCTGGTCCCCGCAAGAGCCATTGGAGGCGACCACGACCCGCTCAAGATCCACGCGCTCCAGGTCCTCCGTGCGGGCGAGCTTCGCGCGTCCGCGGGAGGGGTCGGCCGGGACGTCCCGGAACCCGTCTTTTCGTTCGGGGTGTCCAAAAGAACGGGCAAACGGGCCCCTCGGATGGCCGCAAGGCCCTTCTGGCTCGCTCGCACCGTCGCCCCCACCCGTCCAAGATCGAGCCTCGCGCGCGCGTCTCCGCGAGTAGCGCGCCGATAGCTACGGTGGGGAGGAGGACCAGCCCCGAATCAGCTTCGAACCAGCCCGGATCGCACCCGATCTGCGCCGGCCCAAAACTGGGCGTCCAGACCGTTTCGGGCCGTGTCGAGCCCCGTGTGGGCAAGGCGCCCGGAAGGGGCACCCGACCCTCAACTGAACCAGACGGACTGGAGCGTCATACAATCACACCGCGTCGGTTCGGCCCTCGTGGCGCGCTCTACTTAAGGAGCTTCAATCCGTTGCTGCTCGAGCCGCTTCAACCTGAGGCTGAAGTGCATCATTCCACCACCAAGCAGCGCCACCACGCCAGAGACCATCATGAGAGTACCAGTAGCCGATACCCCAAGAATCGTCGTCTCCGCGAACCCACCAACCATCGTAAGGAGGCCCACCACCCCGAGAATGATCGCCATGATTCGGGACTCCCCGAGGGACTCCTCGGTCAATTCGGACCGACCCATGATACCGCCCAGAAGTACTCGAAGTAAACCCCAGTATTTCCGCCTACCGAATCGATAGCAAGAAGTGCGCCTCCCCCTCCCTTCAACAGCGGGTCTAACGTGGGACCGACCGGACAGGGGTCGCGGATCCCGGGCAGGGACGGCCAAGGCGCCCGGGCAAGCCTCTACCAGATGGGGGACGGGACCCGTCCCTCAGGGTCGGCGCCGCGCGCTTGCCCGGGCGTGCTGTCTAAGGGGGGGGATGGAGCTCGAGGCGCGTGGGGTGATCTGAAGGAGCGGTGGAGGCCCCCGGGTCAGGCGGCCGATCCGGGACGCACCACCTCGACCGCCAAGAGGCGGCGAGGCTCCGGGCCGGGGGGTTATCCTGGGAGACGTCCCGAAGCGGTGCCCGGGCCCGGGCTGTCACCATCCGCGGCCACTTGGCCAGCCAACAGCGGCGGCGGCCGCGCCCGATGTCTCAGTGAGTACGCGCGCGAGGGAAAACCAGGGTGTTCTTGGACCGGGCGGCGGGAAGCCGGCCGAGACAGGGACCGAGCCGATGGCGGACGAGGATCCGCTGCAAGCGCCCTAGCCGCTCGGAGGAGGGCCCGGACCCCGACTTGTAGGGCTTCTCACGCCGCCCCGCCCCCGGGACGTCCCGGAGCCCGTCTTTCCCTTCGGGGGGTCCGAAAGACGGGGACAAACGGGCCGTTCGGATGGCCGCAAGGCCCTTCTGGCTCGCTCACACCGTCCCCCTCCGTCCAAGATCGAGCCTCGCGCGCGCGCGTGCGCGCGCGTGTAACTCTCAGAGACATCCTGCCGGCTTTTCGGCGTTCCGTGCCCGCTTTCTGGGTGTGATCGCGGCGTCCTCGGCCATCTTTCCTCGCCGGTGGACCATCACGCGGAGCCGCTCACGGCGGCGTTGTTCCACCGTGTGTTCCGCTAGTGTTCCGCTACGCTCCGGGCACGCCCTCGCGTTTCAACTTCGGCGCACCCGCCCGGGGCAAGAGCCGAGCCCGTCCCGGGCCTCGTCGGGCCTGAAAGACGTGGCAAACGGGCCCCTGTCGCGGCCTGTGTGCTCACGACTCGCTCGGGGCCGCCGTGCCATGCTCCGATGTCGGTGCGTTCGCTGCCGCGACGGGCTTCGGGGCTTTGAGGATCTCGTTCACCGTCGCGAGCCGAGCCCCCGTCAACCTGGCGATTTGCCGCTGGGTCTTCCCCCCGTCGTGAAGCTCCCAGACCTTGGCGACAAGCTCCGCGCCCGTGAGCTTCTCGTCGGGGTAGTACCCGTCGGGCGCCGGCCCCATCCACTCGCGCGTTTCGTTAAGCACGGACTCGTTCTCGCCGTCCCCCTCGAGCACTGTCGCCACCCGTTCCTTGCTAACGTGCAACGACTTGGCGATCTCCGCCGGCGGCATGCCGCGATGGATTAGGACGGCTATGGCACCGTCCGTCCGAGCGTCGGGAACGAGGAAAGACATGTGCTCGACGAGCTCGACGGGGGCTGCGTCCCACAGGAATCGATCCTTTCGCCTGAGGGCAAACTGGCGGCGTGAAGCGTCGAACTCTTTCCATAGGGCGTCGTGCTCGTTGTTCACCTTCTCGACCTTGTCCGACAGCCGCGCGAGCTCGGCGCGCTTCTCCGCGAGTTGAACGTTGATCCCGTCCTTGGTACCGATCTTCTTCCGGAGGGTTTCGAGCTCCGTGTTAAGTTCGTTCCGGTCGGACTCAACCTTCGCGGTGTGCGCGTGGGCGCGATCCAACTCGGTGCGCAGGCGCTTCGTCTCGGCGCCCTCCTGCTGTAGTTGGCCGCGCAATTCGCGCAACTCGCCGTTCAACCGGCCAACGGTCCCTTCGAGCCCCACCTTCTCCGCCGCCCACTCGCCACGGATCTCCTCGAGCAGCCGGGGTTTCAGGTCCGCGCGCAGCCGTTCCTCCTCCTTCGCGCGCTCCGCGCGCAGCCGCTCCGCTTCCGCTTTCTTCTCCGCCGACTCAACCGCCGACTTATCGCGCGCCGCCCACCCCGAACGGTCGTGCGCCCGAAGCCAACTCCGCCCGCGCCATGTGCGCCCAAGCACTTCCCGGGCGGTCTCGCGGCTCCTCGCGTCGAGCCAGCCCCACGCCTGAAGCTTCCTAAGGTCTGAAAGCTTAGACCACCAAACCGTCTGTCCGGTCCCGCCCGTCTCGCTCACCTGGAAGTCATCCTCCTTCATGTTCGATTTCTCCCTCCTTCCCATTTGCGGGTTGGAGCGTGAGGCGCTCGGAGCGTCCGCCGTGTCCGGGCCGCGAAAAGTGGATCGTACGGGTGAGCGCCTCGCCGCGGGTAGGTTCGGGGTGTCTCGAACCCGGCGAAGAAGGCGTCTCAAACTCGTCTATTGGGAAGTTTGAGACAGCACGAGCAACAGCCCGTTCGGTCGCCGATCGGCTCGCACCTACCCGCTTCGCGATCTCTCCCAGAGCGCCCGGCCGCTCCCCGGGCGCCCGCAGCTCGCGCTCGAGCCGTTCTGTCGGCCAGCCCTTCGCCCGCGCGACGGAAAGCTCGACGGCCAGGGCGACGGCCCGCGGTCCCATGCTCGCGTGGGCTCGGGGGAAGTGCTGGCGGAGTCCCGACACCGACGCGAACGGAGCCCCGCAGATGGGGCACCCGTCGACTCGGTAGCGGGCGCCGGCGGGGGTCGTCACGGCTCGGACCTCATAGTAAGGGTCGCTCCCGCACGGTTTCTCGCAGCTCACCCGGCGTCGCGACCCCGTAGAATTCCATCGCGACACGGATCGTGTCACCTAGGAGCGCGGCTGCCTGCTCGACCGACCAGCCCCGCGCCTTGGCGAGCTTGTACGCAGTTGCTCGCAACGCGTGAAACGGGCGTCGGGGGAGACCGGCCACGTCGAGCCATCGATTCAGGACGTTCCAAGCGAGACGTCCGGTTTGGTGACGCTCCGTAAGTCTCGGCGACGGGAAGAGCCACCGCTCACCCTTCGGCAGGGTCCTTACGTACGAGCGCAGGGTGACCAGAGCGGTCCCGTCGAGCGGGAGGCGACGCGTTCGCCGCTTCTTGGACTCGTAGAACGTGATCATCCCCGAGTCCAAGTCGAGACCTTCGAGGGGGATCGCGACCAGGTCCTCCCGACGGATGCCGGTCGTGACAGCCAGCTCGAGGAGGGCGCGTTCTTCCAGCCGGTCGATCGGGGCGAGCAGCCGCCGAACCTCGTCGGGAGTTAACGCGACGCTCCCCGCGTGCCGAACGTCCGTCCCGGTGCCGAAGACCCGCCCGTTCCGCTTTGTGTGCGACCGTGTCGTATCCCGCATGCCCGGGGCGGTCGGCGCCGCGGGCTCCGAGAGAACGACCGGGGCGGCTGTTCCAGTAGTCGCGGGAGTGGGAACGGTGCCTGCACTCATCGCGGCGCCTCCTTCAACTGGTCGGCAGTAACGAACCCCGGGAGGTGGGAGGGTTCGCGAGGTCCTTTGCGATCGGTGAACCACCGGCGGCACGTCCGGCAGACGAGGACGAGCCTCGGTCCTCGGCGGATTCGATAGGCACGCGCCTTTGGATGGCCGCACGGAAGGGACGGTTCGCTCGGGTCTGTCATGGGGTCACCAAGATCGTGGAGACGAGACGCCGTCGCGAGTCGAGCACGTTGAGGCAGACCGAATCGCCCGCCCCGGCTCTTGCCGGTCGAGCGACCTCGCAGGTGAGCTCCGCAAATGCCCCGGGGAACTCCGCCACCACCCACCCGGCTATGCGGTCGCGCGCGGCCTCGGTCACGCGTATCCCTCCAAGTAGACCTCGCCGAGCGTGAGCCACCGCGCACCAGCGGCGGTCAGCTCAAAGACTGGCTCGTTGAGAGATGTGGTCTCGACGACTCGAACGTAACCGAGATGGACCACGCGTAGAATCCCGCCTACCAGCGCTCGGTCGCGCGGGACGGAATCGGCGACCATCAGACCCCCTCCTCCGCGTCCCGCTTGGCTTCCTGGTAGTACTTCCAGAGACCGAGGAAGTTGTAGGTCTCGTTCATGAGCTCCATGACTACGGCCCTAACCGCGAGAAGACCGTTCTCCGCACCCACCTGCGCCGCGAGCTCCTCGAAACGCGCCAATGCGCTCTCGCCGATCGGCCCGTGGGGCCCCGGGTCCGCGGGCGGCGGCGTCCCCGACGGGATGTAGGGAACGTCGGCCGTTGTGATGTACCAGAGCAGGAACCCCTCGGCGGACGCGGCCACGGACAGCGGGTCGCGGCCCCGAGACTCCCAACTACAGAGAACCCGATACAGGGCCCGGCGCTCTGGCACTGACACCACGTTGCTTAGCGCCGATCTATATCGACGGATGGCGATCTCCTCCGGCGTCCGCCCCGTCGGGGGAGCGGTGACGGGATCGGCGGATCCCTCCCGTGCGCAGGCTGAGACCTGCGCACGCCCGTCCGGTAGGGAGGGTTTCGCATTGGTAGAGTCTCGGGACGTGTTCGCGTCCGGGTCACGTCCGGCGCGTCCGGTCTCGCCGCTGCTGCCGGACGCATCGGGGCGCAACGGGACGTGCCCACGTCCGGGCGTCTCTTCGAGGCCTCGGGACACAGGGGCACGTGCCGCGGCTTTCCCGGCTCGGAAGCCGCGCACGAACGCCCGTCCGACTGCCACGCCGACGGCCGCGTCAGGGTCGGGGAAAGCGGCCGCCGTGCCGGGCCATGCTCGGGCGGCGCTTCGTGAGTAGCGGGCCACGGCCGCGTACTCCTCCTCCGAGGTTCCGGCCGGGACTCTTTGGACAACTCGCGAGGCGACCAGTCGGTAGTCGGCGCACCGGGCGGCCGCCGTGTCCCGCGCGTAACGTCGGGCGGCCGCGCGACTCGCGAACCGAGCGGGAGAACGGGCCGACGCGTCGGTACACAGCACGGACCACCTCGCGCGTCCTCCGACTGCCGACCGCGGGCGCAGCAGGACCTCGACCTCGTACCACGATGGCGCGACGCCCGGGGATGGAACGCTCGAGTGTCGACTAGAGTGGGGGACGAGAGAGACGAGCGCTCGCGCCGTCTCTTTGAGTCGGGCCGCGACGCGCTGGATGCGCGTGTCGGCTTCCGCGCGTTCTTCGGCCCCAGCGCGAGCGTCGAGGGGTGATCGCGGACTCGCGGGCGCGGGACCGTCTTTCATGCGTAGCCCTCCGAAAATGCCGCGCCGAGCACGAGCCACCGGGCACCGGTGGCGGTCACTTTGAAAACGGGCTCGTTAAGGGGCGTCGTCTCTACGAAGCGAATGTAACCGAGGCGCCCAAGGTGCAGGATCGCGTCAACGAGCTCGTGATCGCGCGGGGTCGGGTTCTTGATGCGAAGCGGGGGGCCTCGAAACGTAGAACCGCCCCTCAGCCACAACCCGCGAAGGAACGAACGGAGCGGGAGACACGCGCGGATCTCCGCACTTTCGGGAGCGGCGGGGAGCGTCATCGATTTCCTCCCAGTCGTTGGCGCCACTCATGGAGGCGGTGGAACCGCTCAGGTGCGGCCTCTGCGCCGAGCGATCGGCGACCCAGGGCGAACGCGGCCTTGAGGGTCGTGCCGCTCCCGGCGTAGGGGTCTAACACGACATCCCCGGGGTTCGTGAGCATCAGGATGAGACGGCGGGTGAGGTCGAGCGGCTTCGCCGCGGAGAACTCTCCCAGCACCGGGAGCGGGACGAAGATCACGTCGACCGGGAGCTTGTGAGATCGCTCTTTCGACCTGTAGACATCGCCGATCCGCTGGGTTAGATACGGGAGCCTACCGGGGCGGAGCAGTCGGGGTGGAACGCGACCCGGCCGCGCGAGCGCCTCTTCGTTGAACGTCAGGTTCCCGATCGGGACTCCCCTCTTGGACCATACGTAGATCAGCTCATGGGACGGGAGGGGCTTCGTTCCGGTGAAGATGGGCCCGGGCCTCAACCGATTCTCATCGTGCCCTCGGACCCAGACGAAATGCCATCGATACTGGAGGCAAGAGCGGAACTCGAAGGCCGCATCGATGTGGTGCTCGCCCGAGATGTGAAGAACGACTTGGCCCGTCGGCTTGAGGACTCGGTTGACCTGATGGGCAAGGAGGGACCAGTCCGGGGCCCTATCCCACTCTTGCGGAGTCTCGCCGTACGGCGGGTCGAGGTAAACCAGGTCAACCGTCTCGGGTAGCAGTCGATGGCTCAGGAAATCTCCGGCGTCCCCCGAGTGAACCTCGGGAGGGTAAAGAGTCGGTCGCTCCGGGCCGTAACGCTCTAGGGTGAAGTTGCGGCGGGTCCGCTTTCCGTCCTGGGTGCGGCGGGAGCGGTCGCGCAAGTACCAAACCCCATGATCGCGGACCAGGGAGGGCGAGGCTGGGTCGAAACGGCTTAGCCTCTCGTCAGACGGAGTGGGTCGAACGACCCCCTCTTTCCCCGTTCTTCGACCCACGCCTTCCGTCAGGGGGCGAGGGGCTTTCGACCCAGCCTCGCTCATGTGAACGCCTCCGGGGGGTATTGGAGCCCGTAGTACCGCAGTCGCTCGGCCTGCCGATCGGGCTCGTCGGCGCCAGCGGCGGAGTAGGCAGAATGGGCCGCGTCGGCGGCGTGCTCGGCGGCGTAGGCGAAATCGGCGGCGGCGTAGGCCGCGCCGGCGGCGCTGTTTGCAGCATCGCCGGCGAAGGCGAAGTCAGCGTCGGCGTAAACGGCGGCACCCTCGGCGTCGATAGCGGCCTGTTCGGCTGCCTCTCGATTCTGCTCGCTCGGCTCGTCGGCCCATTCCCGCGCCGCTCGGATCGCAGCTTCGGCTTGAGGGCGGGCGGAGCCCGTGAGGCACAGGACGCGCTCGGCGCAGTCGACGGCGAAACGGACCCAGCGGACCTCCTCCGGCTCGGTGGTCGCCATCACTGACCTCCGATGGAGCTCGCGGGAGACTGGGTCGGGGCACGCGTGGGACGAACGAACGAACGGCGACAGATCGCGCAGATGAGGACAGGGGGACCAGCTACTGCGCGGATCGGCGCCGGCGCGGCGTGTCCGCAGGGGAGCTTCTCGGTCACAGCCCCTCCGAGATCAGAACTTGGACGACTACGACGAGCGCCGCCGCGAGGAGGACCGCGACCGCGATCGCGAGGAGCCCGGTGACACGCTCGCCGTCGGTCATGCGCTGACCTCCCCTTCTGTCCGCTCTTTCGGGGGCGCCGTCGGCTGGGAGGCATGGGAACCCGTCTTTTCGTCCGGGGGGGCTGTGAGACCGTTCAAACGGGCCCTTTTCAGGTCCGCAAGGCCCTTGTCTCGGGCCTGTCGTATCCTCTCTCGCTCGGCGGGGGGCATGGACTCGAGCCGACGAAGGAGATTCGCGCGCCGCTTCGCCTCGGTCTCGAACAAGCCGCCGTAGGGGAGTCTGGCCCGCGCCGCGGGAGGCAGGGAAGCGAAGACGGAACGCCGCGCCCGCTTGCCCAGGGGGCACTTGACCTCGCGGTCGCCTGGGTCGACCGCACGGACCCCGATCTCGGGGTCGAGCGGGCATGCGTTGACGGAGCAGGTTTCAAAGCGGGGGCACGCCCGGTACGGCTCGGCGACGAGTCGCGCTTCGCCGTCTGGGGCCTTGACCGCGGGCGACGGGCCGGGACTCGCCGGTGACCCGGGGTAGAGTTGCCCGCAGCTTCGGCAGACGCGAGCGCCAGCGAGCTGGGGAACGGGGGTCCCCCACTCGTGAGGCTCGCCGGGGTGGGATCGGCGAAGGCTCGCGCGGGCTCGAGCGACTGGGGGGAGCGCCGCCTTCATGCGCTCACCTCCTTCCATGCGAGAACTCCGCTCGGCTCCTGCCGGGCGAGACCGGCACCGCACACCGCGCCGATCGCGGCCGAGATTTCCGCCGGGGCGTAGGTCGCGCCAAGAATTCGATGGATCGTGTCGCGATCGGCGGACCCCGTTGAACGGAGAAGGTCGCGCAGGTCGCGCGTCGCGGCCTCGCCGCGGGCCCGTTCGACCGGGGGGGCGTTAGCGCTCGTCGGTTCGGCTGGCGGCGCGGCGACATCCCCATTCAACGGTGGGTCGGACCACCGCCCCGAGGCCCGCGCGCGATCGGCGCGGCTCGGGCGCCCACGAAACAAGTCCTCTGGGTCGGGTCCCGGGTCGGGAGGCACCCCAAGTCGAGGTGCCTCCGTGGTGCCTCCCGAGGTGCCTCCCGCTTTTTCTGACGGTGCTCCCTCTAGTTGGACACCCCGGACACCTCTTTCTAGAATTATCCTAGAGCTACTAGTACCATCTAGAAGAGGTGGTGGAGAGTGCGTGCCAGCCGGAAAAATCCCAGAGTGGGTGTCCAAGGTGTCCAAGGTGCCTCCCGACCCCCCCTTTTCTGACGGAGAATCGGAGGAGGCACCCCCCGATTTGGCGGGAGGCACCCCACTTTCGGGTGCCTCCCCGCTCTTGTCCGAAGGAGGCACAACGAGCGCGTAGCATCGCTGTCCGTCGTGCGACTTTCGGCGCTCCAGGGCAATACCAAGGGCGGCCAAGGACTTGTGGCACCGGGCGATCGCGTTGCCCACCTGCTGTGCCGAGACCTTTTCCGGGAAGCTCTCGGGGAACCGAGTAGAGACATGCTTTGCAATTTCCTCGGGCGTGACCATCGCCTCGCCTCTCTTCCTGGCCGCGTCAAAAGCCGAGAACAACGCCGAGATCCACGGGTTTTCGGCGGAAGCCGTCTCTTGGCGAGCTCGATTTTCCTTCCATGCCGTATCGAAGGAACCGAGGCGATCTCCGATTGCGCGGTTGAGCGCGCGTCCGACCCTGACAAAATCGGCCATGGTCTCATCCCCATCCCCATCCGAGAGGGGGGCGTCGCGGAGCTCCTTCAGGGTCCCGGCGGCGAGGTCGAGGAGGCCGCCCAGGATCGCTGGGTGCGCGGAGTTCCACTCCCGTGACAGGTCGTCCTCGCTCTTCGGCCTTTGAGCCTTCTCGAGCCAGGTCA
>JAKAVH010000268.1 GCA_021827545.1 Thermoplasmata archaeon | reverse complement strand
AATACCGCCGACGACTCCTCGCCGCCGTCGGCGACGGACCGTCACCGCCGTAGAGGAACCATGGTCGCGAACATCCACCGCATCAAGGTCGTGAACGACGTGAGCGACCTCGTACCGATCCTTCGGGCCGTCGATTCGCCGGTGAAGCAGAAGCTCGTCCAGCGCCTCGGCGAGAGCTGGCTCACGCTCGAGGACGTGGTCGCGGAGTTCGGCAAGGACGGCGAGCGGGCGCTCGCGTTCTTCGAGAAGTTGCGTCTGATCGATACCCGCTGGGTCGCTCGGGAAGGCAAGCGGCAGCCCGAGAAGAGCTACCACTTCTACTACTCGACCATCAACATCAACACGACGAGCCCGCTCGGCGAGATGAGCGAGGTCCTCGCGATCGCGACGATGCCCGCGAAGGACTACGGGAAGCTCGAGGAGAAGATCTACGCCTCCGTCGGTCCGGACGGACGGTTCTTCTCGGACGTGGCGGAAGAGCTCGGGATGTCCCCGACACGGCTCAAGGGGATCGTCAAGCGCTCGGAGAAGCTGGAGTACCGTGGCCACCGCATCGAACGGTTCCAGGCGGACGAGGGCGCGTAACCGGACGCGCCCGCTCGACGTCTCGGTCCTCCGGATCGGGCACCGCCCCGGTCGCGATCCCCGACTGACCACGCACCTCGCGCTCGCTGCCCGCGCTTTCGGCGCCCGTCGGATGTACCTTCATCCCCCCGATCCCGAGCTCGTCCGTCGCCTCGAGGACGTCGGACGCCGCTGGGGCGGGGGGTTCGAGGTCGTCCCGACCGACGAATGGAAGAAGGTCGTGCGCTCCTTCGACGGACCGGTCGTGCACCTCACGATGTACGGACTTCCGCTCGAGCGCGTCGCGGCGCGGCTCCGGCGTCACCGACGGCTCCTCCTGGTTGCGGGGGGTGCCAAGGTGCCGGCCGACCTCTACCGGCTCGCGACGTACAACGTCGCGGTCGGGAGCCAGCCGCACAGCGAAGTGGCCGCCGTAGCCGTCGCCCTCGTGCGCCTTCTGGGCCCGCCCTCCGGTCCGGCGCCGCGGAACGCTCGGATGCGGATCCGCCCTTCCGCGCGGGGAAAACGGGTCGAGGACCGAGAGGAGGCCGGTTGATGGAAGAGCTCCCCCCGGTCCCGGCGCGGGGCCTTCCGCTTTCCTCGCGCGCCCCGGGAAAG
Organism: Thermoplasmata archaeon; assembly: GCA_021827545.1. The sequence goes on along the minus strand of JAKAVH010000268.1, from coordinate 9,012 downwards.
TGCATCGTCTTCGGGGAGCACGCGGTCGTCCACGGCGCCCCCGAGCTCGTCTTTGCCATCGATCTCTACACGCAGGTGTTCGTGCGGACGGACGCACGGACCCGCCTCAACGCCGACGAGGAGGCGACGGCCCGCAACGCGTACTTCCGGACCGCCCTCGAAGGGCTGTGGGCCGGAGGACCCTCGATCGACGTCCGGGCGATCTCCCGCATCCCTCGGGCGGCTGGTCTCGGGTCTTCGGCGGCGTTCTCCGCGGCGATGGCCGTCGCGCTCGGTGCCGCGACCGGCGGGATCGACCGGCCCACGCTGGCCCAGCGGAGCTTCGAGATCGAGAGGGGCGCCCAGGGGGTCGGGAGCGCGGGGGACACCTCGGCGGTCGTCGGAGGAGGCTTCCTCGCGATCAACGGGGGGAGCGGCCCTCTCCTCTGGACCGTGCGCGCGGACGATCGCGTCTGGGAAGTGCGGCGGGTGGCCGACCCCGGGTGGGTCTGGGTCGTCGCCCACAGCGGTATCCCTCGGGCCACGGGTGACGCGGTCCGCGCCGTAGGTCGCCGCCTTTCGGCCCCCGACGGGCCGGAGCTGCTCGAGGAGTTCCGTAGGGTGGCGGTCGAAGGCATCCGTGCGGTCGGTGCGGGTGAGCGCGCCCGGGTCGCGGAGCTGATCGAGCGCAACCAGGAGCTTCTGCGCGAAGTGGGCGTCTCCCATCCGCGGCTCGAGGCGTTGCTCGAGGCGGCCCGTCCGGCCGCCGAGGCGGCGAAGCTCACCGGTGCGGGGGCCGGAGGATCGATCGTCGCGCTCCCGACGCCGGGGAAGGAAGCGGAGCTCGTACGTCGGCTCGCGCGGGCGGGGGGACTTCCCTTCGTCGTGCGGCCTTCTACCGAAGGCGCCGCGCTCGTAGAGCCGTAGTCTGCGCTGGACGCCGCGGCCCGGCTCACTTCCGCGCGACGATGCGGAGGACCGAGTTGGGCTCGAGCGGGTGATCGGCCGCGAGGGCACGGTGAGTTCGTCCGTCGATCGCGCGGATGAAGCCCTCTCCGAGCTCGGTATGCACGCGGTACGCGACGGCCCGCGCAGGTGTGCCCGCAGGGACGAGGAACGCGTCCGGGAGGATCCGGCCCTTCCCGTCCGTCCAGTGCGTTTCGTCCTCGACCGGGTAGACGACCATCATTCCGAGACGTTCGTAGACCATCCGCTCGAGTGCCTGCTGCACCCCCGTGGAGCCCCACGCCCCGACGATGGCGCGGACTCCCTCGAGCGCTTTCGCCTGCGGCGGCGAGAGCCGGCTCTGGTCCCGCACAGTGAACCGTGCGTCCCCGGGTCGGTAGTCGACGAGGCCGGCCCGGACCGCGCGACGGAGGATGAGCTCTGCGTCGGCGGCCGTAGGCACGACCGGGATCGGGGCGACCTCCTCCTCGAGCCGGGCCCGGCGCTCCGGGTCCGCCCGATCGCACTTGTTCGCCGCAACGAGACGCGGTTTCGAGGCGCGGAGCAGTTCCCGTGCGAGCGCGGTGAGATCCGCGTCCGACCAGTTCCCGGGATGCGCCCGGTCGATCGGAACGTTCCGTAGTGCCGCCGCGATCGCGGCCGGGCCGATCGAGAGTCCCGTCAATCGCTGGGCGAGGAACTCCTCGAGCTTTCGCCCCTCGAGCTCGATCCCGCGCGCCTGGCGCGCGAAATCTCGTCCGAGGATCTCGGCGACCCATGCGACCAGCTCCTCTTCGAGCCAGCGGACCTCCTCGGCGGGATCGTGTGCCCCGGCCGCATCGATCCGCCCTTCGGCATCGGTCGCGCCCGAGAGGTCGACGACCTGGACGAACCCGTCCGCCGCCCGCAGGTCATCGAGGAACTTGTGACCGAGTCCCTTACCGGCGTGAGCTCCCGGAACGAGACCCGGGACGTCGACGAGGCTCACGGGAATCCACCGGGTCCCGTCGACGCACTTGGCATTGCCCGGCGTGCACGGAGATCCCTTCTCGACATGGGGGCACGGTGCGCGGACCGCCGCCACTCCTCGGTTCGGAGCAAGCGTGGTGAAGGGGTACGGCGCCATCGGAACATCGAGCAGGGTGAGGGCGTTGAACAGCGTCGACTTCCCGACGTTCGGTTTCCCGACAACCCCGATCTCCATGGTTTCCCACGCCGAGCGCTCACTTCAGGTCGAGTAGTCGGGGGGCACTTCGGGCACGCCGAGGCGCTGGTTCGCGGTGAGGGCGAGCGCGAACAATAGGTCGCTCAATCGATTCGCCCACTGCAGGAGCTCGGAGCGGACCGGCTCGGTACGGTGAAGAGTCCAGAGCTCTCGTTCGGCCCGGCGGGCGATGCTTCGAGCCAGATGCAGCTCGGAGGCGGTTCGAGAGCCTCCGGGAAGGACGAACGAGTGCACCTGGGGATGCAGCGCGTCGTAGCGATCGATGTCGGCCTCGAGCCGGCGGACGTGCCGCTCTTCGATCCGGTGCGTCGGAGGTCGGGGGCTCGAGGGGTGCGCGATCTCGGCCTGAGCGATATAGAGCTCGTGCTCGAGCCGTCGGACGGATGTTCCAATCTCGACGAGCTCGGCCGGGAGATCGGCCACGACGATCCCGAGCTGCGCGCCGAGCTCGTCGTACGTGCCGAAGGCCCGGATGCGGGGCGAGTCCTTCTCTACGCGCGAACCACCGCTGAGACCGGTCGTTCCACGGTCGCCCGTGCGGGTGTAGAGACGCGGGATACTCTCGCCTCCGGCCTCCACGGAAGCTGGTCCAGAGGAGAGCTGAGACCGTGGACGGGACAGTACGAAATGTGCAGCACCTCATTATGCTTGGCGTCCTGTCGGCACAGTCGGCAGATGAACCCGCTGCGTTCGCTCCACGCGATCCCCATCGACTCCATGTTGCAACCCTTCCCCAGCGTGGGAGCTTAGCGCCCGAGGAGCCCCCGACCCTCGCGGTCCGCCCGCCGTCGGTCCGACCGCCGACCGTTCACCGACCGTGCGCGATCGCGCAAGGCCGGAACGTGTTCGGCGTGCGTTCGGGCCAGCTCCCGGATGCCCAGGGTGAGGACGAGCGCGATCGCGCCCTCCAGATCGTGGGCATATCCGTCCTCCACGAGCTCCTCGAGTTCCCCCCGAAGCGTCGGGGGCAACTCGATCGCGGCTTCGGCCGGCGAGGCCGCGCCACGAACGAGCGCCCGAATCGCCTCGGACTTCGTCGCGAGCTCGTGCTCGGTTCGGTACCTCTCGAGGAGCGACTCTTCCTCGGCCGCAAGGCGCACTCCGAGAAAGTGGGTCGCGGGAGCTGGGGCTTGGGCGGTCCGCACGCGTAAAACACAGATTTAACAAGTATTTCTACATTGTGCACATGTGTTAAACGTCGGGGGCGCGCCTGCCCTTAGGCGTTGAACGTCGGAGGGGCTCGCTCGTGCTCCGCCGGCCGGACCTGAGTCTGCGCTCCCGGGGAGCTCCGGCGAGGAGTCTCGGGAGACGGCGAACGCTCGGCCGTCGGGGACAGCCCAAGGCCGTGCTCGCCGAGGGAGGATCGAGGTGGGTCGAAGTCTTTACGCTCGTGACGCTTCCTACCTACGACCCGGTCGAGGGATGAGGGCCGCGTGAAAGCGTTCGTGCTGGGGGGGACGGGGTTCATCGGTCGACGGCTCGTGCGCGACCTTCAGCGGCACGGATGGGAAGTCACGATCGCGGCGACCGGTCGGACCCCCAACCCGTACGGTGATGGGGTTCGATATACGCGCGTCGACCGAGCGGACCCCACGGCGCTGCGAGCGGCCGTCGATTCCCTGGGGAGCATCGACGTGCTCTTCGACCAGATCTGTTTCGATCCGAAGGATGCCGAACAGGTGATTGGCCTGTTCTCCGGCCGCGTGCGGCGGTACGTCTTCGTTTCGAGCGGAGCAGTCTATTCCGGCGGCAAAACCCCGTACCGAGAGAGCGACCTCGACCCCTTCGGCTACGTGCCGCAGGTCGGCACAATGGACACGCTGGGCTACGGTGAGGGGAAGCGGAGTGCGGAGGCGTGGCTCTTCCAGAAGGCTCCGTTCCCGGTCGCAGCGGCGCGCTTTCCCAATGTCCTCGGCCACGACGACAGTACCCGGCGGTTCCAGCAGCACGCGGAATGGGTCCTGCGCGGCGAGCGGATCGTGATCCCACCGGGGGCCGGCCGGAGCACGTACGTCTGGGTCGAGGACGCGGGCCGGTTCCTATCGTGGCTCGGCCGAGAGGCGAAGTCGGGACCCTACAACGCGGCGACCTCCACGGTCCTCGATGCCCGGGATCTGGTCGAGCGGATGGGTCGGACGCTCGGCCGAACCCCGCAGGTCGTGACCGACGGCGGGCCGAGCGAGCGTTCGGCCTACTATCGGTCGACAAGCCTCTTGTCGGTCGAGAAGGCCGAGAGCGAAGGCTTCCGCTTCACTCCTCTCGATGGCTGGTTCGAGCTCGAGGTCGCCCGATGGAGGGAGGACCACTCTGCCTCCGCCCCACGGGCGTGAAGACCACGCAGCCCCCGGGGAGCGTGTCGGTCATTTCGTCGGCGAGGCTCTTTGCCCGCCTCAACGTCCACGCCTTCTCGGAAGACATCGGCGTTCCGCTCGCCCCAACGTGGCTTTCCTCCCGCGGACCGAATGCGCGACCGGCACTCGTGCGGTCTCCCGCGACCGGGGCCGGAGACGCCGGAGCCCGTCCTGCCGAAGCTCGTACCTCGTGCGCGCCTAGATATGCGCCCGGGGCCTTCTATGGGCATGCAGCTACGCCACAACGAGTCGTCCGATCCCATCGGACGCGCCCTGGACTGCGCGGAACGCTGCTCGAAGGACTATACTCAGGATCATCCCTTGACGCCGGAGCTGTTCTGGGAGGAGCTGAAGCGCGAGGGGTTCTACTTCGCCCACGACCCACCCGGCAGCGATGAACACGGCCGCTTCTTCGCCCACCTGACGCTCGATCATGCCGTCGCGCTCGGTCGCGTCGCCGGGAACACCGCCCTCCACCACTACTGGTCCCGTCCCTAGGACCCTCTTCACGATCGCCCGTTCGTCGTCAGAGTGCGGGTCGCCTTCACGGCCGATCCGAACTTCGCGGACCCTCGGGCCGCACCCTCCCTAGGCCTCTCTTCCTTCGCGGCGGTCCGTCCCAGGGCGGACGATCGCGCGGCGGGCCGCCTGCCGCCACTCCGTTCGCCGGATCCCCTCGCCCAAGGAGGTGGCGGCAAGCGCGGCGGGCTCCGAAATGATTAATGCCCCGCCGGCGCCATTGAATCGCTAGGGATCGATCTTCTCCCTCACCATGGTCGACGAATCCGACGCCGACCGCATCCTCCGGGAGCGGGAACGTCGCCGTTCGCTCGAGCGGAACCGGATCGAGGACGCGCGGCGGGCGCGGGAGGTCGAGCTGGACCGCCTCGAGGCGTTCGAGCGACGGGCCGGCCCGAGCGGGGGAGCCGGGCGCCGTCCCCGAGTCGTCCTGCGGCCCGTCCCCCAGGCAGAAGGCGAGTCGAGCGAACCCGACCTCGACCGGAACGGTCAGGAAGGCACATCCCGTAACGTCGGGGGCGCCGTAGTGCCTCCCGCTGTCGGCCGCTTCCTGGAGACCGACCCGACCGAGGGGTTCGACCTTCAGCGGCTGAACTCCATCCGCCTCTCGGGACTGATCGAGTCGGTTGGGGCCGACGCGGTGCTCCTCAGCTCCCTCGCCGCGCGCGCGGAAGCGCTGATGCAACGGATCAAGCAGGAGCTCGATGATCCGTTGAGCGCCGGTGCGCTTCTCCGCGACCTGGCTCGACGGTGGTATCGGGAGAGCCCGAGCGACCCCGAGTGGATCTCCCGAATGCCCGAGCAATGGGGCGGCCTGTTCGCCGATTCACGGATCAGCGGCGGTCGGCTTCAGCCCTGGATCAACCGCCGGCTGTACACGCTGCGGACCCTGGCCGTCCGTTCCGGCCCGCTCCGACGCCGCATCGCCCGGGGCCTGGGACGAGACCGGGGGGCAGACCTCGCGCTGCTCCGAACCCCCGCTCAGCAGATCCATGGAGAGGTCGCTCAGGCGATCCTGGACGATCTCGCCGGCCATCCTCGGACCGGAGACGCGCCGGTCCCCCTCGTTCGCCTCAGCGAGCTCGCGGTCCGGCGGCAGTTGACCACCATCAACGACTCGCTCGCCCTTCTCTTCCACGCGCCCGAGACCGGCCCGTTCGTCGTTCTGCACCCGAATCGCTACCCGGACTGCGACGAACTCGTCCTTAAACCCCCGACCGCCGGCGCCAACGGTGCCGCGATGGCCTACAGCCTGGTTTCGGGACGGTATGCTCGGAAAGGAGCGGGGAGAGGCAAGGGAAGCGGGAGCGGCGAGTCGGAACCGAGCGGCTCGACCGACGAGGGGGACTCCCGGGCGGAAAAGGGCGAGATCGATCCCGCGGCAATCTGGGACGCGGACCCCGTCCCGCTGGCCGCCTGGAAGGGTCTCCTCGAAACCGTGCATCGCGAGCGTCGCCGGCTCGACGCACCTCCGAAGGACTACCGGGGACGGCCGGCGTACACCACTCTGCGCGAGCTCCTGCTCAGCGACGGAGCCGCCCGACGGACGTTCGTCGCGGTCCGGTGGCGGGGGCGCCCCGCGGGGCTACCGATCCTGGTGCAACTCCTGCAGAAAGGCAGCCTCGCTCCCGAGGTCTCGACCGACCACGAGTACCTGGAGGCCGAGCTGGGCGAGCTCGCGCAGGGCGACCCTTCCTGGAACCCCCCCGACGGCCGGTGGAGCATGCCGGGTTGGACCGTGGTTCGCGAGGGGGGGCACAAGGACGGGTTCCGGTTCCGCGCGGAACCGACTTCCGACCGAACGCCTCGCCCGGGGTAGCCGAGAATCCTCCTGGTCCGGTACCCCGGCAGAGGTCTACTCGGCGGCTCGGACGAGCGTCCGGATTAGGCCGCGGTACTCCGTGAAGGGGTACTCGGGCTCCCAGCCTCCGAACGGGGCGAGCGATCTGCGTGCGATGCGCGGGGGCGATGCGGCCGCGTCGGTCGAGAGCCCGCTATAGAACCATCGCGGAGGCGGGATTCGCACCCCGTGCACGGACTCCCCTCCCGAGAAAAACGCGTGGACGCGCGGCAGATATCGGTCGAGAAGGCGGGATCCCCACGCCGACCGCGCCGTCGCACTGCGGTCGCTGTCCTGGTCGGGAGGGGGGCCAAGAAAATCCCGAGCCTCCGAGGTGCACCGGTCGTACTTCGTCAGGACGAAGACGGTCTCGAGAACGCGGTCCCGGCGGTGGGGGAGCGCAGCTCGGTAGCGGACCACGACCCCGAGCGCGGCCGCGAGCTGGCGATCGTACCGCGCGTTGAGGGGGCCAAGAGGGTCGTCCGGATCGGCCGTAAGGCGGGAGGCGTCCACGAGCGGTAGGATGATGCGGCTCCCGAGGAGCCGTCGGGTCGCTGGGCTGAGGACCGCATCGTGCTCGGCAAGCTCCGCCACCTCCTGGGCGACGGTCCCCCCGACGTCGACCCGGACGGCGTGGAACCCGTCCGACGACCGCGCGCGACCGCCGGAGCCGATGCGACGGCCGGACCGAAAGGCCAGCAGGAAGGAGGCGGGGTACTCTCCCCAGTCGACATCGGCCTCCGGGAACCGTCCGGAGCCGAGCTCCCCGTAGATCGACTCGAGGCGCAGGATCGTGGCACGGTCCGCCGAGAAGCGAAAGGTATCCTCGGACTCGGTGCCGTAGCGCAGCTGCGCCGTATAGAGCAGTCCGACGAACGTCGTGAGCCCGGCCCCAAGGTCCGCGAGGATCAGCGCGGACCCCGCGGGGCCCCCCTCTTCGCCGATCGTCCGGGTCGCCCCCCTCGTTCGAGACCGAGCCCGCTCGCGAACTCCCTCCCCGCTAGGTCGCGGCGAAGGCCTCCGCGATGCGACCGTAAACCGGGTTCTTGCCGCGCACGGGCGGTAGCGCCGGCTGGTCGATGCTCGCGTCGAGCAGCGTCCACGAACCGTCCGCCCGCACTCCTCGGGAGGAGATCGCGAGTCGGAAGTGGTTCATCGCGCTCAGGGTCGGCGCGTCGCTGATCGCGGGGAAGAGGGGGATCTCTCCGCCGGCCTGCAGCAGCTCGACGAGCCGGTACAGCAGCTCGTTCCGGTACTGGTTCGTGCTGTTGCGGCAGAGCACGAGGGTCCGGCCCTGCTGGTCCGTCAGGAACCGGCTCACGAGCGTATCGACCGCCGCCCGGGTGATGAGCCGCCGGAGGCCGACCCCGGCGACTTCCCGGGGATGGTCGGGAGGCCGCGTCTTCACGACGATCGGATCGATCCGTCCGCTCGCTTTCGGCGTCCGACGGTCGTACTCGAGGACCGCCGCGTCGACGTCAAACAGCGTGACCACCCCCGAGCGCAAGGCCGAGCCGGGGATCACGACGGTATGGTTCGCGATGGTCGGCCGGTTGTACTCGTCCGCTACGCCGCGGCCCAGGATCGACAGGAGCACCTCGTCGTTCGCCGGCGCCGGATGGATCATCCGGGCGTCGATGACGGTGCCCCCGTTCGCGGTCTTCTCGACGCGGACCGGCGTGAACCGGCCCTCGAGGTAGCGCGTGTAGAGCGGCCCGTTCAGGCCGTGGGATTCCGCTTTCGTGCCGTAGCCTTTCTCGTGGCTGGCCCCGTAGATCCAGTGCTCGAGCGGGATCGTGGTCGGGGGGTCCTCCATGCGGTGTGCCTCCTTCTCCCTTCGAACGGTCGTGCGGGTCCGCCGCGATCAGGCGCTCGCCGTGGCCGGGGGGACCTGGAGCGTCGACTGCTCGACGATCTCGTCCGGCACCTTGTTCGCGACGTCGCGGAAGTGCTCGATGAACGCGACGTAGTCGTCGTAGGAAAAGTCCGGCTCCGCGCCTCCGTCGGCCGAGAAGCCCTTGCGCACGATGCGCGGCGCGCCGACCGGCTGCATGCCGGCTTCCGCGGTCTCGGTCTTCACCCAGCTGAAGAAGTAGGCGGCCTGGTCGAAGTTGACCCCCGCCACCTTCCCTCCCCGGATCTGGGAGAGGGTC